>JAYTDE010000199.1:0-8379 GCA_043736195.1 Burkholderiales bacterium
GGCTTGGTCCGGCGCCATCAACGCGGCCCAGGCCTGATACTGGTTGCGCATCGGCCATTCGCTGGTGCCGCTGGTTTCGGCCGCGCCCGCGGCCGATTCGCCCGACACATGTTCGCGATGCAGGCTGATCCACGGATTGGCGTTGGCCGCCAGCGCGCGCTGCACGGTTTGAAACACATGAATGTCGTCATGGGCCACGATCGACAGCGGCGAGAACGCCAGGCGGTTGTAGGTGAGGGTGCGTTCCAGCAACACCTCGGGCGCGCCCACCAGTTCTAAAGCCCACACCTCGATCAAGGTGCGGTCAACCGCCAGCGGGCGAATCACGCGCAGGGTCTGCAGCGCGTTCTTGGCCACCAGGCTGGGGAACAGTACCGAGTTCTGCGGCGCGAAGGCCAGGATCGCGGCGGCGCGCGCCGTGCCATATGCAGCCTCCAGCGTTTGTACGTAGTCGGGTAGATCGCCATAACCCGAGTGAATGCTGGCACGGGTGCCGAAGATGCTGTGGCCATTCGGGTAGACGCGCACCCCTGCGCCCACGAAAAACTCGTAGCCCGCGCCAAACGGCAGCAGTTGCTCCAGTGCCATCGGCATCGGCGATCCGGGCGGCAGTGCCCTCGCCGCGTCGCGCGCCGCGCGCGCCACCGACTCGTGGGTGGATACCGGATGCACGCCGTCGTTGATGTTCTCCAGATAGATTTTCCAGTTGCAATCGATCACGCTACGCAAGCAGCCGCCAGCGATGCGCAACTGGCCCAGCGGCGAGCGTTCGGCCAGGTTGTCCAGTACTTCGGTGATGGTGCCGAAGTGGTCTTCGAACGAGGGACCGTCCGCGGCCAGGCGCGCGAACACAAAGCCGCGGTGGCTCCGTGACGCAATGCCTGCAAGCCCCTGCCCGGAGGAGCTGTCGCGCATCCGCGTGCCGTCATAGCCGTCCTTGAGCGGTACCGCGATCGGCGTGCCATCGAGCCTGTAGCTCCAGGCATGGTAGGGGCAGCGAAAGAATTTGCCGACCGAGCCGGACGCGCGGCTGACCAGCATGCCGCCCTTGTGGGCGCAGCGGTTTTCCAGCACCCGCACGCCGCCATCCTGGGTGCGCACCATGATGACAGGCGTGCCGGCGATGCTGGTGGTGATGTAGTCGCCGGGCGCCGGCACCTGGCTGTCATGGCCGACGAAGACCCACGATCTGGCGAATACGCGCTCGCGCTCGAGTTCGAACAGTTCGGGGTCCAGATACACGTCGCGATGGACACGGTCTGGCTCGACCAGCGCGCGGATCGCCGCCGGGTTGTCGCGGCAGTTCACTGGCAGCCTTCCCTGATCCGGACCACGCTTGCTCAGCCTCAGCCCGGCACCAGCGCCAGAACCCGCAGCGGACTGCCGCTGCCGTGTTCGATCTTCAGCGGCGGGCAGATCAGCATCGTGCCGGTGGCGGGAAGGAGATCGAGGTTGGTCAGGCATTGCAGGCCGTAGCGGCCGGCGCCGTGCATGTAGTAATGGCAGGGGTAGGGCGGGCGCTGGTGATAGCCCTGGCCGGCGTCGGTGCCGATCGCCTCCGAACCAAAGCCCAGCACGTCACGCTCTTCGACTAAGAACTGCGCCACCTCGGCATTCGGGCCCGGCGTGTGCTGGCCGGTCTCGTCATAGTTTTGATACGCCTCCGGGTCGGCGCTCTTCTTCGACCAGTCGGTGCGCATCAGCACCCATGAACGCGCCGGCACGCGGCCGTGGGTTGCTTCCCAGGCCTTGACCGCATCGACCGTCAGCAGGTAGTCGGCATCGGCCGCCGCCTCGCGCGAGCAATCGATCACCACCGCCGGTGCGATGAAGTTTTGTACTGGAATCGTGTCGACCGCGTTGTGCGGCAAATCGCGGCCGGAGATCCAGTGCACCGGTGCATCGAAGTGGGTGCCGGTGTGCTCGCCGCAGGAAAAATTGTTCCAGTACCAGCCGGGGCCGCGTTCGTCGTAGCGCGACACTTCCTCCAGGCGGAACGGCAGGCACTGGCCGAACTCGGGTGGCAGGGCGATTTGCGGGAATTCCGGCGTCAGCGTATGCGTCAGGTCGAGCACGCGAATCCGGCCCTGGGTCAGGGCGCCGGCCAGCGCGGCAAGAATTTCAGTGGGCTGCATGATCTCAACCCTCACCGGCGGCAAGTTCACGTTCGAGCACCTTGGGATTGTCGCGCCAGCGCGCCAGCCATTCCTGCGCCACGTCCCCCGGGTACACATCTTCGACGCCGTCGCGCAAGGCCTTGACGATCGCCTGCGCGACTGCGGCGGGCGCCAGTTTCGGCGGCGGCAATAGCTGATTCCAGTCGTCGTCGATCGGCCCGGGAAACACATTGACCACGCGAATGCCGGCCGGCCGCATTTCGGCGCGCAGGCACTGCGCCAGCGACAGCGCAGCGGCCTTGGAGGCGGAGTAGGTGCCGTGCGGCGGATAGTTCGACAGGGCATAGATCGACAGCAGGTTGACCCATGCCACCGCGCTGGCGGCACCGTCGGCGCCGCGGCCTTTAAGTGCCGGCCCGAATTCCTGCGCCAGGCGCAGCAGGCCGAAATAGTTGATGTCCATCTCCGCGCGCGCCGCATCCACGCCGCGGCGGGTGGCGATGCCGTGGGTGCGATGCACCTCCGCATTGTTGATCACGATATCGACCTTGCCGGCGACTTCGCCGGCCAGTTCAGCCACCGATTTCGCGCTGGTGAGATCCAGCGGCACCAGGGTCACCTGCGGTAGTGCACTCAGGTCCGCAAAGCCTGGCAGCTTTTTCCACGGCTCGGCGTGACCCACCCAGATCAGCTCGGCGCCGGCGGCGGCCAGGGCTTTCACCAACGCTTGCCCGACCGCGGTCTTGCCATCGGTCACCAGCACCTTGCGAAATTTCGGGTCGCAGTGCATTTCGCGCAACACGCGATCGTCGTTCATGTGTTCAGTCTCCTTTATCGGCAGGCCCAACAGCACGGCTTGGCCGGCACGGTCCAGCCGCGCGTCAACCCGCACCGCTGCCGGCGCCGGCGGCGTGCAGTCGAGCAAATGCACCATCAGCGTCGGGCCGCTGTCCAGGCGCACCAGCCCTAAACGCCAGGGCAGGCGCTCACGAAAAAACAGGTCGTTGCTGTGGTGCAGGGTGGTCTCACTGAGCAGCATGCCGGCGCCGCTTTGCGGCTGCCACGGCAGGCGCGCCGACAAGCACACGTGACAGGCCTCGCGCGGCGGGTATTGCAGCGCGCCGCAGTCGGCGCATTGCTGCAGTTCGAAGCGGCCAATGGCGGCCGCGGCGGTCAGGCCCAGTGCGATGCGGCTGCGGCCCCAGGGTGGCAGCGTCGCTTGACGCGTGCGCAGCATCGGATTCTTGCGGCGTGGCCGCTGCATCGGCAGGCTCATCGTCAATCCGCACTCGCCAGGATCAGTGCACCGGTGCACAGGCAGCGATCGTAGGTCACCATGCCGAAGCCGCTCACCAGGCCCAGCTTGGCGTCCGGCACCGCGCGCCCCGCGGCCTGGCCGCTCAACTGGCGCACCGTCTCGGTCAAGCCGATGTAGCCGCCGGCGGCGCCAGCCTGGCCCGCCGACAACTGGCCGCCGCTGGTGTTGGTGGGCAGGCAGCCATCGCGGGTGAGGTAACGGCTTTGCACAAAGGCCGGGCCCTCGCCCTTGGCGCAAAAGCCCAGGTCCTCGTATTGCATCATCACGATCACCGGGTAGTCATCGTAGAACTGCACCAGATCGATATCGTCAGCTTTCACGCCGGCCTGGCCGTACAGATCGTCACGGTCCATGGCCCAGCCGCCGCGCACCATGATCGGGTCGTCGCGATAGGCGTTGTGGCGCTCGGTGGCCGCCAACAGGCGGGCGTGGGGCAGGCCCAGGTCACGCGCGCGCGCCTCGCTCATCACCAGCACCCCTTCGGCGCCGGCGCAGGGCATCACGCAATCAAACAGGTGGATCGGGTCTGCGATGACGCGCGCGGCCATGTAGTCCTCGAGTGACAGCGGCTTCCGGAACATTGCGTAGGGGGTAGCCAGGGCGTTCTCGCGCTGCGCCACGCAAATGCGGCCGAAATCCTCGCGTCGCGCCCCATAGGTGCGCATGTAGTGCGCGGTGATGAAGGCGAACATCGCGTTCGGCCCGCCCGAACCGTAAGGGTAGGTGGCGTCGCGCGCGAACAGGCTGAAGCTGCCCAGGGATGCCCTAAACGAATCCACATGGTTGGTGTCGCCTGCGATACAGGCCACGACTTCGGCGTCGCCGGCCTGGATCGCGCGCGCCGCGCGCCGCACCGCCACCACGCCAGAGGCGCCGCCCAGCGGCAGGTGATCCAGCCAGCGCGGGCACAGGCCCAGATGCTGGGTGAGCCCCACCGCGGTATCCGGTGCGAGGGAGAAACTCGATACGCACAGGCCGTCGATCTGATCCTTGGCGATGCCCGACTGGCGCAGCATTTCTGCCAGCACCTGGCCCAGGAACCAGTGCGCGCCGTGCGTCGAGTAGCGCACGTAGGGCACGGTGACCGGTACCGCCACTGCCACGCCGGCATAGCCTTTGCGCGCGGATTTAGCCATGCTTGCAAGTCCCGGCGTGCTTGACTGTGTAGGATTGAATCGGCATCGGGCGCAAGTGTACAGACCCGCGTGCGAATCCCGACGGCGCGGCACCTGCATTCTTCGCCGGACTGTATTCCGAGTCTCGCTGATTTCCCCAAGCAGGCAAGCGATCTCGGCTAAGATTGCCGCATGCAAAAACGTGTCTACGTCGAAACCTCGGTCATCAGCTATCTGACCGCGCGACCCAGTCGCGATCTCATCGTGGCCGCGCATCAAGAAATCATCCGCCAATGGTGGGAAACCGAACGTGCCAAGTACGAACTATGCGCCTCTGAAGTCGTGCTGCGGGAGGCTCGTGCGGGTGACCGGGAGGCTGCGGAGCAACGCATCGATTTTCTGAAGATGTTCAATTTTCTCGAAATCAACGCGGAAGTAGACACACTTGCACGCGAAATCCTTGACCGTGGCGCGATGCCGCGGCATGCCGCGCTCGACGCACTGCATGTAGCCGTGGCCGCCTGGCATGGCGCGGACTACCTGCTCACCTGGAACTGCCGCCACATCGCCAGCGCGCATGTGCGGCCCATATCGACGCCATTTGTCGTGGCAAGGGCATCCTAGCGCCGCAACTCTGCACCCCGGAAGAACTGATGGAGGTTTGAAACATGGAACCGTGGATTGATCCTATCGTAGAGGAAGTACGCGCGGCGCGAGAGGCCTACGCCAGCGAGATGCAACACGACCTGACGGCAATCTGTGCCGACTTGCGCAAGCAACAAGCCTTGCACCCGGAGCGCATCGTGTCGTATGGGCCGCGGCCGCTCGCCGATTTATCGCGTGCGGCATGATTGCCGCGGCACCGCGGACCGCAACAACAATTTCGGTTTTCGTCTTGCGAGTACGTTCGAACGGCCTGAGCCGGTGCGACCACGGTCGCAACGGGGGTGCCCACGAGCGTCCACAGGCCGCCATGATGAGCATGGCCGCGGCGGATTGACGCCGTGGCCCGGGGCGGCGCCCGCTTTGACTCGGTGACGAGCGGCGAACGCTCTTAGCCCGCTTGTCTGTCGAAATCACAATTGGGAATCGGTATTTGGCGGTACGGTCGTACCTTCGCAGGCATCTTCAGTCTTTACCGCCGACCGCTTGCGAGAGTAGTATGCTTGCTCAGCCATCTTGACCGGGAGCAGCGATGGGAATGATTCGACTCGGCACCAAACCGCCTTTGACGGTAGTCACGGGAGATACTGTTCTGCAGGCGGCGCGCGCCATGGTGGAACGCAAAGTCGGCGCCGCGGCCGTGCTGGATGGTGAACGGGTCGCAGGGGTGGTCACCGAGCGCGACGTGTTGAGAAAAATCGTTGCCGCCGGCCTCGACCCCGCCGTAACCCCGGTGCAAGACATCATGACAAGTCCGGTGCTGTCGATCGGCACCAGGTCCACCGTGGCCGCGGCCGCCGCGCTGATGCGCAAGCATCACATTCGTCACCTGGTGGTGTTGGATGAGCACGACAAGCTGGTCGGCATGCTGGCCCTGCGCTACCTGCTGTACGACCTGATGGATGACATGGAGCGCAACGTCGGCGACCTGATGGGCTTCATCATGACCGACAGCCCCGGCGGTTAACTGGCGCAGGTTTCGCGGGCGCGCACGGGCGACCCGCGAGGCGGCCGGCTGCTCTGAACCTTGGCCGCGGGCGCAACACGCCCGGCATTGAATTTTTTTCAGGCTCCGCCAACAGCGGCGGCTTCTCACGCAGGTTCGCAAGCGCATGAGTCCATGGTTCCAAGCTCTGGCCGGGTACGCTGCTCTGGTGCTGCTGGCATGGGGCGTTTGCAGCGATCGGCGTGCCGTACCCTGGCGCACCGTGGCTGCAGGCGTCACCCTGCAGTTCGCGCTGGCAGTGGCCTTTCTCAAGCTGCCGGGAGCGCAGGCAGCGTTCGCTGCGCTCAACGGCGCCATGCTCGCCATCGAGGCCGCCACCCGCAGCGGCACCTCGATGGTGTTCGGTTTTCTGGGCGGCGCGCCCTTGCCCTATGCCGAGTCCGCCGCCGGCGCGAGTTTCGTGCTGGCCTTTCGCGCACTGCCGGTAGTGCTGGTCATGAGTGCGCTTTCAGCACTGCTGTTCCACTGGCGCATCCTGCCGTGGCTGGTGCGGCTGATGTCACTGGTGCTGGAAAAGCTGCTCGGTGTAGGCGGTGCGGTAGGCCTCTCGACCGCCGCCAACGTGTTCGTCGGCATGGTCGAGGCGCCGCTGCTGGTGAAGCCTTATCTGGCGCGAGTATCGCGTGGCGAGTTGTTCATCATTCTGTCGGCCGGCATGGCGGGCGTGGCGGGCACGGTGATGGCGCTCTATGCGGGCATTCTCGGCGAGCGGGTGCCCGGTGCGCTGGGCCACATTCTGGCGGCCTCGTTCATCAGCGCACCGGCGGCGATCGTGTTTGCGGTATTGATGGTGCCACCGCTTGGCCCACCAACCGGGCGCGATGCCGCGCTTGGCTCGCTTGACTCGAGCAGCATGGACGCGATTACGCGCGGCACCAGCGAGGGCCTGCAACTTCTGCTCAATATTGGCGCCATGCTGATCGTGCTGGTGGCGCTGGTGGCGCTGGTCAACCAGTTTCTGGCACTTTTCCCCCACTCGGGGTCGCCGTGGTCGCTGCAAGGCGTGCTCGGCTTCGCCATGGCGCCGCTGGCCTGGGCCGCGGGCGTGCCGTGGGCCGAAGCGGGTGTCGCCGGCCGCCTGCTCGGCACCAAGCTGGTGTTGAACGAACTGATCGCCTATCTGGACCTGGCCGCATTGGCGCCGGAGGCGCTGTCGGCAAGAAGCCGGGTCATCATGACCTACGCGATGTGCGGGTTTGCCAACCTCGGCAGTCTTGGCATCATGATCGGCGGCATCGCCACCATGGTGCCCGAGCGCCGCCGCGAGGTCATCGAACTGGGGCCGCGGACGCTCTTGGCCGGCACGCTGGCAACCTTGTCGTGCGGCAGTCTGGTGGCCATGCTGATCTAGCCGCAGTGCATGGTCTGGATAGGCGATCGCGGATGCGCCACAAGGCCGGGCCCCATCCGGACCGGCGTCAATACGGATACGATTCGCTCTCGAACGGCAAGCCCCGTTTCAATCACAGGAAACCCATTCAAATGGAAAAGAATCAAATTCGACGCATCGTCACCGGCCATGACACCGAAGGCCAGGCCATCTTCACCGAAGACGGGCCGGCGCCCTCGGTGCACACCAATCCGAAGCGCGTCGGCTACCTGCTCACCAATCTGTGGATCACCGACGCGACCCCGTGCTTTGTCGGCAACGACCCGGACCCGACCTCGCGCCCGTTGACCCTTGAGCCGCCGAAAAACGGCACGGTGGTGCGGATCATCGAATTCGGGCCCGAAGGCGAGTGGACCAGGCAACTCGACGGCGGTGGCGCCAGGGAGGCGTTTGGCGCGCTCGGCACCGACAAGGCGTCGACTTACAAAGAGGGCGGCCACCCGCTGATGCATCGCACCGAAACGGTCGACTATGCGCTGGTGCTCGAAGGCGAGATCCATATCGTTCTTGACCGCGAGGAGCGCCTGATGAAGCAGGGCGATTTTTTAGTCGAGCGTGGCACCAACCATGCCTGGGCGAATCGCTCCGGCAAGGTGTGCAAGATGCTGTTCGTGCTGATCGACGGCAAGTTCGACCCGGAGATCGGCAAGCACTTCGCCTGATGGCGCAGCAGGTGTGCCGCGCTTGCCGGCTGGCGCGCAGCGCGCAACAAGCCCGGCTCAAGGTGAGGTTGCGGCGTGCGGATTGCCTGGCGCGAGGGGCGGCGCCGG
>JAYTDE010000200.1:0-4058 GCA_043736195.1 Burkholderiales bacterium
AAAAAAACCAGAAGTTTGCCGATATGCTGCACAGGTGTGGCGTCGACTTGTCGACAAATATCGTCAACCAAGGCTTTTCTGAGCTCACGATCATCGCCCGAAACGCGCACTTTGATCAGTTCGTGGCTCTTGAGCGCCACCTCGATTTCACTGATGACCGCCGGCGTCAGGCCGGCATCGCCGATCATGACCACCGGGTCGAGATGATGGGCGCGTGCCTTGAGGGCCTTGCGTTCGGTGGTGGAAAGCAGATTCATGCAAGAGCCAATGTTTATCGCTGAAAGGCTGCGAAGGTGATGAACAGACCGATGAGTATAGCGGCTGTGCGAGAGGGGATCGGGAATCGATGGAACGCAAGGTAAAGGGGCATGTCAAGCCCACGCGGTCGGTGTCGAGCAATCGATGGATGCATGAGCACGTCACCGACCCGTTTGTGCAGCAGGCGAAAAAGCTTGGCTATCGTTCGCGCGCCGCCTTCAAGATCCTCGAGATTGACGAGAAGTTCCATCTCCTCAAGCGCGGCATGACCGTGGTCGATCTCGGTGCCACGCCCGGCGGCTGGTCGCAGATAGCCGGCCCGAGAGTTGGGGTCGGAGCGGCGAAGGGGGGGGGGCGGGTGATCGCGATCGACATGATCGAGATGCACGGCCTGCCGGGCGTGGAGTTTCTGCAGGTTGATTTCAGCACCGATGAAGGCCTGGCAGCGGTGGTTGCTGCGTTGGGCATTGACGGCCGAGCGGACCTTGTTTTGTCGGATATGGCCCCCAACATGTCCGGAATCGGGATCTCGGATCAGGCCAAGACCATGGGATTGTGCGAATTGGCACTGGATTTCGCGAGTCGTTTCTTGCGGCCCAATGGTTCTTTTGTAGTAAAAACCTTCCAGGGGACCGGATTTACCGAGTTTCTGCGCGAAATGAAGACAATTTTTGAGGATGTCAAGTCGCACAAGCCAAAGTCTTCGCGCGACCGCAGCGCCGAGGTTTATCTGGTCGGGCGCGCGCTGCGTGGCGCATCTGTGAGGCCCGGGTAATGCGTATACAATATGTCAGTGGAATCAGGTTTCTTGTGCCGGTCCGCGTGAGCGGCTGGCGGTCGGTGGTGGCCAAGGAGTTTCGTTGAACAATACGTTTTCCAAGATTGCAGTCTGGCTGGTGATAGCACTGGTGCTTTTCACCGTTTTCAAGCAGTTCGGTGGCGGCGCTGGCACGACTTCCGGGGCCGTAAGCTATTCGGACTTCCTTGATCAGGTCAAGGCCGGGCAGATCAAGAGTGCGGTGATCGACGATCGCAGCATCATCGCCACCACGGTCGACGACAAGAAGGTGCGCACCAATGTGACTTATCTGGATCGAGGATTGATTGGCGATCTGGTCAAGTACGGTGTCAAGTTCGATGTGCGGGTCGAGGAAGAAAAGCCTTTGCTTTTATCGATCTTCATTTCCTGGTTCCCGATGCTGCTTTTGATCGGCGTCTGGATATTTTTCATGCGCCAGATGCAGGGCGGTGGCCGTGGCGGTGCGTTTTCGTTCGGCAAGAGCAAGGCCCGCCTGCTTGATGAGTCCAACAACCAGATCACCTTCGCCGACGTCGCCGGCTGCGACGAGGCCAAGGAGGAAGTTGCCGAATTCGTCGAGTTCCTCAAAGACCCGTCGAAGTTCCAGAAACTTGGCGGGCGCATTCCACGTGGTGCCCTGTTGGTGGGTTCGCCCGGCACCGGCAAGACCCTGCTGGCCAAGGCCATCGCGGGTGAAGCCAAGGTTCCGTTTTTCTCGATTTCCGGCTCGGACTTCGTCGAAATGTTTGTCGGTGTCGGCGCGGCCCGTGTGCGCGACATGTTCGAGAACGCCAAGAAGCATGCGCCCTGCATCATCTTCATCGACGAGATCGACGCGGTCGGTCGGCAGCGCGGCGCCGGTCTGGGTGGCGGCAACGACGAGCGTGAGCAGACCTTGAACCAGATGTTGGTCGAAATGGACGGGTTTGAGACCGGGGTGGGCGTGATCGTGATCGCCGCCACCAACCGGCCTGACGTGCTCGATCCGGCCTTGACTCGTCCGGGGCGTTTCGATCGTCAGATCGTAGTGTCCCTGCCGGACATTCGCGGTCGCGAGCAGATTCTTGCCGTGCACATGCGCAAGGTGCCGCTGGCGCCTGATGTGAAGGCCGAAGTCATTGCACGCGGCACGCCCGGATTTTCCGGTGCCGATCTCGCCAATCTGGTCAACGAAGCCGCCCTGTTCGCTGCGCGACGCAACAAGCGCTTGGTCGACATGGACGATTTCGAGATGGCCAAAGACAAGATCATGATGGGCAGCGAGCGCCGCAGCATGGTCATGGACGACGAGGAAAAGCGCAACACCGCGTATCACGAATCGGGTCACGCGCTGATCGGCAAGCTGCTGCCCAAGTGCGATCCGGTGCACAAGGTCACGATCATCCCGCGCGGCCGCGCGCTCGGTGTCACCATGAGCCTGCCCGAGCGCGACAAGTATTCCTACGATCGGGAATACATGTCCAGCAAGATCGCCATGCTGTTCGGCGGGCGCATCGCCGAAGAGGTGTTCATGAACCAGATGACCACCGGAGCATCGAACGATTTCGAGCGCGCCACCCACATGGCGCGCGACATGGTGACCCGCTACGGCATGAGCGATGCGCTGGGGCCGATGGTGTACGCGGAAAACGAAGGCGAGGTATTCCTGGGCCGCTCGGTCACCCGCACCACGCAGATGTCGGAAGCAACGATGCAGAAAGTGGATGTGGAAATCCGCAAGATCATTGACGAACAGTACAATCTTGCGCGCAAGCTGATCGAGGAAAACAGCGACAAGATGCACGCCATGGCCAAGGCTCTGCTGGAATGGGAAACCATCGATGCGGACCAGATTGACGACATCATGGCCGGGCGCGCGCCGCGTCCGCCAAAGCCGTCGCAATCGCCGCCGCAACCGCCCAAGGATAGTGCCTCCGGTGGCGTGGCTCCTGCAACCACGACGTCTGCCGCCTGAAGTCGCACCAGCGGTTCGCGCCTTGCGGGTTGGCAACAAGATCGAAATGAAACGCCAGGCCTCAGGGTCTGGCGTTTTCAATTGCCCACCCCGCCAGTGACTCCAAGCCTTAAGCTGTGCGGCAAGCGCTTCTCGCTGGCGCAGCCCCTGCTGATGGGAGTGGTCAACGTTACGCCGGATTCGTTTTCCGACGGTGGCCGCTACCTTGATGCCGATTGTGCGATCCGGCACGCGGCGCGACTTGTGGAAGAGGGCGCGGACTTGCTGGATATCGGTGCCGAATCGTCGCGGCCAGGTGCGCGACCGTTGGCTGTCGAAGAAGAAATGCGGCGGCTGCTGCCGGTCTTGAAGTCGTGCAGCGGCTTGGGCGTACCGCTCTCGGTCGATACCTACAAGCCCGAAATCATGCGGCTGGCAGCGCAGCATGGCGCCGCCATGCTCAATGACATCTGGGCGTTTCGGCAGCCGGGGGCGCAGGTGGCAGCGCTCGAAGCCGCGCGCGCAGGCACGGTTCTGGCTGTCATGCACATGCGGCGCGACCCGGTCAGCATGCAGGAGAGCCCCGAATATATCGATGTCGTGGCGGAAGTGCGCGACTTTCTCGCGCAACGCGTGTCCGAATTGCAGAAGTCCGGCGTGGCATTCGACCAAATGGTGATCGATCCCGGCTTCGGCTTCGGCAAAACTGTTTCCCATAATCTTTGCCTGCTGCGTGACTTGAAGGCGTTGTCTTCGATCGGCTTGCCGATCCTCGCGGGTTTGTCGCGCAAATCGACCATCGGTGCGATCACCGGCCATGACGTGCCCGACCAACGGGTTCATGGCAGCGTCGCAGCGGCGCTGATCGCAGCCCAAAACGGTGCGACAATCCTGCGCGTACATGACGTTGCGGCCACGCGTGATGCCCTGCGCGTCTGGGCGGCGGTGAATGGCTCGCAGCCCGCAGACGATTCCTGACAAGACCACGGCCGACCCCATGAGCAGAAAATTTTTCGGTACTGATGGCGTACGCGGACGCGTTGGTCAGATTCCGATCACCCCGGATTT
>JAYTDE010000201.1:0-12709 GCA_043736195.1 Burkholderiales bacterium
GCGCCCAAGCTGACCTACGACACCACCATGCAATACGATCCGAACCTGAGGCAGATCGAACGCATCAGTCACGGGGTCCGCTACATGCCGGAACCCGGCAAGACTTTTTCGGCGGCCTATCGATACCGACGGGACTTTCTGGAGCAGATCGATGTCGCCGGGCAGTGGAAAGTCGGCAATGGCTGGCACGCCGTGGGGCGCTACAACTATTCGCTGCGCGAGGGACGGGTGGTGGAAGCGCTGGGCGGAGTCGAGTACGATGGCGATTGCTGGGTCGGGCGCGTGGTTCTGCAGCGGTTTGCAACGGCCAGTCAGCGCGCCTCGACCGGCATTTTCTTCCAGCTCGAACTGAACGGACTGTCGCGTCTGGGGTCGAATCCGCTTGATACCTTGCGGCGCAACATTCCCGGCTACACCAAATTGAACGATAACCAGGAGACGCAGCCGCGCACCTTCGGCAACTACGAATGATTGATCTGACCCAAGCATCACGGGCATGGGCACACTCCCTGCTTCTGTTTTCCTGCCTCCTGCCGTCGGCTTCTGTCCTGGCACAGGCCGACAAGCTTTCCCCGGCTCTTGAAAACAAGGCCCCGCGTCCGCGCGTCGTGCTTGCCGACCGGATTGTCGCGGTGGTCAACGATGAAGTGATCACCATGCACGAGCTCGCGGAGCGCCTGCGTCTGGCGCGCAATCAGCTCGCACGGCAGAATGTCGCCCCGCCGCCGGATGATGTGTTGGAGCGCCAGATTCTCGAACGCCTGATCGTCGACCGTGCTCAATTGCAGTTCGCGCGCGAGAATGCGATCCGCATCGATGACGTGCAGCTTGACCGCACAGTGGGCCGCATAGCCGAGGAAAACCGCATGACCATGTCGCAGTTTCGCGACGTGCTGGAGCGCGACGGGATTCCGTTTTCCAAATTTCGCGAGGACGTGCGCAACGATATCCTGATCTCGCGCGTGCGTGAGCGTGAGGTCGACAGTCGGGTCGCGATCAGCGAAGGTGAGGTCGATAATTTCATCGCGCATTCGGGCAGCAGTGGCGTTGATGCGGCCACCGAGATCAATCTGGCGCAGATTCTGGTGCGGGTTCCGGAAAATGCGACGCCGGAGCAACTCGCGGAGCGCCGCAAGCGGGCCGACGAAGCGCTTGCACAACTGCGCGGCGGCGTCGATTTCGCGCGGGTCTCGGCTGCGTTTTCGGATTCGCCCGAAGCGCTCACCGGCGGCATTCTGGGCTATCGCGCGCGTGACCGACTGCCGGAGTTGTTTCTCGATGCTGTCGGCGGGTTGAAGAATGGCGAACTCAGCGCGGTGATCAAGAGCCCCAACGGATTTCATATTCTCAAGCTGGTCGATCGGCGCGGTAGTGGCACCAAGTCCGCGGTCAACCAGACCCGCGTGCGCCACATCCTGATCCGTCCCAATGAACTGCTGTCGCAGGAGCAGGCGCGTCGACGCCTCACCGACCTCAAGGAGCGCATAGTCAACAAGGCGGCTGAATTCGCCGATCTGGCACGCCTGCAATCGAACGACGGCAGTGCATCCAGTGGCGGTGATCTGGGCTGGGTCTATCCCGGCGACACCGTGCCCGAATTCGAGAAGGCCATGAACGAACTCAAGCCTGGCGAGCTGAGCGATCTGGTGCAGACCCAGTTTGGCTGGCACCTGATCCAGGTGATCGAGCGGCGCACCGAAGACATGAGCCAGGATCGGGTACGTCAGGCCGCGCGCCAGACCCTGCGCGAACGCAAGGCCGACGAGGCCTACCAGGAATGGCTGCGCCAGCTGCGTGATCGCGCGTTTGTTGAAATGCGGCTCGACGAACGCTGAATCATGTCCAAGGGCGCAATTGGCTGCAAGCGGGAAGCGCCGCCGCTGCCGGCAATCGCGGTCAGTTGCGGCGAGCCCGCGGGTATCGGCCCCGACATCTGCCTGATGCTGGCGGCACGGCCGCATCTCAGGCGCGCAGCGCGCATGGTGTTGGTCGGCGACGCCGACATGCTCGCACGCCGCGCGCGGCGCCTTGAATTGGCTTTCAACCCGGTAGTGATCACACCGGACACCCGGCCGCGCAGCGCCTTGTCGCTCCTGCATGTGCCGCTGGCGCGGCGCGAGCGGCCCGGCACGCTCGACCCCGCCAACGCCGGCTATGTGCTGGCCGCACTCGATGCCGTTCTGGCTGGCTGCGTCAAGGGTGTCTTCGATGCGATGGTGACCGCGCCGGTGCACAAGGGCGTGATCAACGACGCCGGCATGCCGTTTACCGGGCATACGGAATACCTGGCTGACAAGACCGGGACCGCGCAAGTGGTCATGCTGCTGGTGGGCGGCAAGCCGATGCTGCGCGTCGCGCTGGCGACCACCCACCTGGCGTTGCGCGCGGTGGCCGACGCCATCGCGGCGCCGCTGCTCACGCGCAGTATCGAGATCCTCGCGCACGATCTGGTATCGAAATTCGGCATTGCGCGCCCGCGCATTCTGGTGGCGGGGCTCAACCCGCATGCCGGCGAGTCCGGCCACATGGGGCGCGAGGAAATCTAGGTGATCATCCCGGTGCTCGAACGCATGCGCCGGCGTGGATTCCTGCTTCAGGGGCCGCTGCCGGCCGATACGCTTTTCACGCCCGGCGTTCTGGCCGGCGCCGACGCGGTACTGGCGATGTATCACGACCAGGGCCTGCCGGTACTCAAGTTCGCAAGCTTCGGCCACGGCATCAACCTGACACTGGGCCTGCCGGTGATCCGCACTTCGGTCGATCACGGAACCGCGCTGGACTTGGCCGGGAGTCTGGCGAAAGTGCGTGGCGCCGATCCCGGCAGCCTGGTCGGCGCGTTCAGGCTGGCGGCCGACCTGGCGCGTCGCGCCGCCGCTGCCCCAAAGACAGTCCCGAAAGCAGCAGCAGCACGCTTGCGCTGATGGCGGGCCAGTTGCCGCTGCGCACGTAGGGCGTGAGCCCCGACGTCGCCTGCACGTTTGCCGTAAGCGCTTCCGCGGTGAAGGGTTTTAGCGAACCCAGCACGCGTCCCCGATGGTCGATGACCGCTGTCATGCCGGTATTGGTCGCACGCAGCATAGGCCGCGCGGTTTCAAGCGAACGCATGCGGCTGATCTGCAGATGCTGGTGCGGCGCCAGCGAGTCGCCGAACCAGGCGATGTTGCTCACGTTCACCAGCATGGTGGCTGCCGGCAACTGACGAATGATCTCCTCGCCAAACAGGTCCTCGTAGCAAATATTGATCGCCAGCCTCTGTGACCCGAGCATCAGTGCCCGCGGGCTCGCGGAGCCGCGCGTGAAGTCGCCCAGCGGAATTTTCATCAGATCGACAAACCAGCGAAATCCGAAGGGGATGAACTCCCCAAACGGCACCAGATGGGCCTTGTCGTAGCGCTGCTGCGGGCTGGCGCCCATTGTCACCACACTGTTGAAGTAGCGCTCCTGCGATTCGGCCAGCGGCACGCCGAACACCAGGTCGGCGCCGCGCGCCAGGGCCAGTTCCGCAAGCTCGTCGAGATAGCGTCGCGGGATGGTGTGCAGCATGCGCGGCAACGCCGTTTCAGGCAGCACCACCAGGGTGGCCGGGTGGGCCTCGATCAAGCGGCGATAGCCCTCAAGGGTGGCTTCGAAACGCCCCTCTTCGAATTTCAGCTCCTGCGAGATGTTGCCCTGCAGCAGGGCAACACGCACCGGGTCCTGATGCGGCACTGCCCACCCGACGAACCCGGTCAGCCAGCTGGCGCCGAGCAGAAGTGTCAACGCCGCCGCCGGCTTTAAGCGCCGCGACCACGGGGTGTGCGGCACGGAACCGCAGGCGATGGCGACCAGCAGCACGGCCACCAGCGCAGCGGCGAAATTAAGCCCGTGCACGCCGACAAGCGGCGCCAAGCCGGCGAGCGGCCCGTCGGTATGCGCATAGCCTATGCCCAGCCATGGGAAGCCGGTGAAAATCCAGCCGCGCAGCCACTCCGTCAGGCACCAGGCGGCGGGAATCGCAAGCCAGGGTACGCCGCGCGCGGGCAAGCGTGCCTGAAGGTAGCCAGCCAGGGCCGGCCACAATGCAAGGTAGGCGGCGAACAACAGTGTGGCGAGCGCCGCCAGCGGTGCCGGCATGGCGCCGTAGTCATGCATGCTGATGTAGACCCACGAGACGCCGCTTGTGTAAAGCCCCAGGCCGAAGCTAAAGCCGGTGAGCGCTGCGGTGCCGGGTGTGGCGTCCCGCCACAGATAGTAAAGGCCCGCCAGCGCCAGCAAGCCGATCGGCCAGGCGCCGACTGGGGCGAATGAAAGAGTGGTGCCGGCGCCCAGCAGCAGGGCAAGCACATATCGGCTGGCGCCGCTTACGCTCATGCGGTCATGGCGGGGCGCTTGCGCGTTCGACCCGCAGCAAATGAATCTGGCGGCTGTCGGCGCGCAGCACCTGGAATTTGAAGCCTTCGATCCGCGCAGTTTCGCCGCGCTTGGGTACGCGCCCGAAGTGGTTGATCAAGAGCCCGCCGATGGTGTCGGCGTCGCCGTCCGGCAGGGTGCAGCCGAAGCGCTGGTTGAAGTCGGCGATTTCCGTGCCAGCCCGCACCCGGTGCGCGCCGTCGCGATCGGCCACGATATTGTCCTCGGTTTCATCGAGATCGAATTCGTCATCGATTTCGCCGACGATCTGCTCCAGTACATCCTCGATAGTCACCAGCCCCGAGACGCCGCCGTACTCGTCGACGACGATGGCGATGTGGTTGCGGTTGGCGCGAAACTGGCGCAGCAGGTCGTTCAGGCGCTTGGTTTCAGGAATGAATACCGCTGGCCGCAGGATCTCGCGAATCCGCAATTCATGGCCGGCGTAGACGCGCAACAAATCCTTGGCCAAAAGTATGCCGATGACTTCATCGCGATTGCCGTCGACCACCGGGAAGCGTGAATGCCCGGTCTCGATCATTTGCGGCAGAAATTTGTCGGGCGCATCGCCAATGTCGATCACATCCATGCGCGCGCGCGGCACCATGATGTCAAGCGCGGCCAGTTCGGATGTCTGCAGCACGCCTTCGATCATCGCCAGCGCCTCGGCATCGAGCAAGGCGCGTTCGTGCGCCGAGTGCAACAACGCGATCAACTGATCGCGGTCTTCCGGTTCGCGCAGCAGGAGCGCCGAGAGGCGCTCCAGCAGGCGCGGCCTGGCCGGACCTGAGGGCGGTTCTTCCATAAAATGTGTCGAAGGGGGGCTGGTTCAGGAAGGCGCCAAAGCACGTGGCGGCCTTGGCTTCCGGCGTGGTACCGACCTTCGGAGTGTGCCCGCATGGGCGGCCGTGTGCCGGATTTCAGCCAAGGGATCAATGTAGGGATTCGCAAAACCCAGTGTACCCAAGATGGCGATTTCGCGCGCTTCCATGATGCCGGCGTCACGCGGTGCCTGATGGTCCAGGCCCAGAGCATGCAGGGCGCCGTGCACGCACAAGTGCGCATAGTGCGCCATGCGCGGCTTGCCCTGTTCGCGCGCCTCGCGCGCCACCACCGGCGCGCACAGCACGATGTCGGCCGTCGGCGGGTCGCCCGCGTAGGCGAAGGTGAGTACGTTGGTGGCATAGTCGCGGCCGCGAAAATCGCGATTCAGCGCGCGCGCTTCGGCCGCGTTGACCACGCGCAGGGTGATTTGGGCCGGGCACTTGACGGCCGCGCGCAGCCAGCTGCGAAAGCGTGCCGGACTCGGCAAACCGGGCAGGCGACTTGCGATCTGGATGGAGAATCCGGGCATGGATGGATCAGGCATCGTCAGCATTGCGGACGGCATGACAAAAACGTGCCTCTGGCGAGGCGGTCATGCTGTTGGCAACCAACGATAGGCGTCCTCAAGACCGTCCGCGACCGCCGCGCAACAGCGCTTCGGCGACATCGGTGCGGCCGTCCGCGGGCTGCGCGGCGCTGTACTTTTCGTAGGCGGCGACGATGCGGCCGACCAGCGGGTGGCGCACCACGTCATCCGAGCTGAAGCGCGTCATGGCGATGCCGCGCACCTGCGCCAGCACTTCCTGCGCCTCAGTAAGGCCGCTCTTGGTGCCGCGCGGCAGGTCGACCTGGGTTGGATCCCCGGTGACCACCGCCTTGGCGCCGAAGCCCATGCGGGTGAGAAACATCTTCATCTGCTCAGGCGTTGTGTTCTGCGCTTCGTCCAGGATGATGAAGGCGTGATTGAGGGTGCGGCCGCGCATGTAGGCCAAAGGCGCGATTTCGATGGCGCCCTTCTCAAACATCTTGCCGACCCGGTCGAAGCCCATGAGGTCGTAGAGCGCGTCGTACAACGGGCGCAAATACGGATCGACCTTTTGCGCCAGGTCGCCCGGCAGAAAGCCCAGCCGCTCGCCCGCTTCCACCGCTGGTCGTACCAGCACGATGCGCTTGACCGCGTCACGTTCGAGCGCATCCACCGCGCAGGCCACCGCAAGATAGGTTTTGCCGGTGCCGGCGGGGCCGATGCCGAACGTGACGTCGTGGGCCAGGATGCTGTCGAGATAACTGCGCTGATTGGGCGTGCGCCCGGCCAGGTCGCGCTTGCGCGTCATCAGGCGCGGGGCATCCTCGTCGGCCAGGCGCGGATTGCGGCTGTCTATGACTCCCAGCTGAATTTCGTCGAGTTCCAGCGGTGCCTCGGCGCGGGCGTAGAAGCTTTCGAGCAGTACGGCGGCCTGTTCGACGGCGTCAACCGCACCCTTGAGCGAAATGCGCGCACCACGCCGGGTGATGACGACATCAAGCGCCGCTTCCAGCTGGCGCAAATTGCCATCCAGCGGTCCGCACAGATTGGCCAGGCGCTTGTTGTCAAGCGGTTCGAAGCGCAGTTCGCGCGCCGCTTGTGCCAAAACGCTATTTGCCGGTGACGACCGCGCCGCGCAATGAATGCGGCAGGGCCTGGGTGATGGTGAGGTCGGCGAAGTTGCCGATCAGGCGTGGCGGGCCGGCGAAATTGACCACGCGGTTGTTGGCGGTGCGCCCGCTCAACTCGTCGGCATTCCGGCGTGCATGGCCTTCGACCAGCACGCGCTCGACCGTGCCCACCATGCGCGCGCTGATGGCAGCGGCCTGCGCTTCGATCCGCGCCTGCAGACGAGCCAGGCGCTGTTGCTTGACCGCGGCTGGCGTAGCGTCGGAAAGGTCGGCGGCCGGCGTTCCCGGTCGCCGTGAGTACAGGAAGCTGAAAGAGTGGTCGAAGCCCAGTTCCACAACCAATTTCATGGTGGCCTCGAAATCGGCCTCGGTTTCGCCCGGGAAGCCGATGATGAAGTCGCTCGACACGGTGAGGTCCGGGCGCACCGCGGCTAAGCGACGGATGATCGATTTGTACTCCAGCACGCTGTAGCCGCGCTTCATCGCCGCCAGCACGCGGTCGCTGCCCGATTGCACCGGCAGGTGCAGGTGCGACACCAGCTTGGGCACGCGCGCGTAGACATCGATCAGGCGTTGCGTCATTTCCTTCGGATGCGAGGTGGTATAGCGGATGCGCTCGATGCCCGGAATATCGGCGACATACTCGATGAGCAGCGCGAAGTCGGCGACTTCGCCGTCCGCGCCGCCGCCGCGATAGGCGTTGACATTCTGGCCCAGCAAGGTGACCTCGCGCACGCCCTGGCTTGCAAGACCGGCGATCTCGGTCAAGACGCCGTCCAGGTCGCGCGATATCTCGGATCCGCGGGTATAAGGCACCACGCAAAAGCTGCAGTATTTCGAGCAGCCTTCCATGATCGAGACAAACGCGCTGACGCCGTCGACCCGCGCCGGCGGCAAATGGTCGAACTTCTCGATTTCAGGAAACGAGATATCGACCTGCGGGCGACCGCTTAAGCGGCGCAGGGCGATCAGCTGCGGCAGGCGGTGCAGGGTTTGCGGGCCGAACACCACATCGACATAGGGCGCGCGCGCGACGATTGCCGCGCCTTCCTGGCTGGCCACGCAGCCGCCGACGCCGATCACCAGGTCCGGCTTCAACTGCTTCAACTGACGCGCACGGCCAAGATCGGAAAACACCTTTTCCTGCGCTTTTTCACGCACCGAACAAGTGTTGAACAGAATCACGTCGGCCTCTTCGGGCGTGGCCACGCTTTCCAGGCCGTCCGAGGCGCGCAATACGTCTGCCATCTTGTCCGAGTCGTACTCGTTCATCTGGCAGCCGAAGGTCTTGATGTAAAGTTTTTTTGGCATGAGGTGCAGGGGGCCGTTGTAGAGCGGGGCTGCGCAGGGGCGCCTCCGGCGAGTTGCCGGCAAGCTGGGTTTACTGTCGGGCCGGTTGCGGGTCGGGCGCGGCGATTTCCTCGTCGGTCAGAAGCCAGACCGACAGGACCAGGCCGCTGTTTTCTTCAATCAGATACTTGACCGCGAACGTGCCTGCCAGCGCGCCGTACATCACAAGAAAGTTGCCGCGGTCGAAAATGCGTACGCCGGGCGCCAGGCGCGCGACTGCGCGGCCGTTGACGACGATTTCGTTGCTACCGGCAAAAGTGAACGAGGCACGTTTTGCAGTTGCCGGGATGCTGACGATGCGTGACTGTGCCAGCGCGCCAGTGGCAAGCGTCGCGCATAGCGCAAGTCCGATCAACCTGCGTTTAGTCTGCGTGGGCATGCTCGCGTGGACATAATAGGGTGGTGGCGATTCAGGGATTCGAACCCCGGACCCGCGGATTATGATTCCGTTGCTCTAACCGACTGAGCTAAATCGCCGTGGCTCTCGATACCACAGGAGAGGGCGCGAATTATCGTGGATGCACCTGCCGCTGTCAAACTTGCGCGTGCAGGAAAGCCACACTTGCCGGCTTTTCGGAAAGTCTTGACGCATTGCGAAAATAATTTTCCAGAGTAAGCATTTATTTAATGAAATCAACGGTTAACTTGACAACGATCAACGCTGCGACGCAGCATTTTTGGGTATGATAATGGCGTTGCAAATAACTTCGCGAACCGGGCACAGCGCACTTGGCCTGCCGCCATCCAAGTGCCGGCGCACCCGTTCCAGGAAAGCGATCCGATGAAAATCTGTGTGGTGGGGGCCGGCTCGATCGGCGGTTTGCTGGGCGTCAAGCTGGCGCTCGCGGGCAATGAAGTCACCTTGATTGCACGTGGCGCGAATCTCGCGGCCATCAAGGCCCATGGCATGCATCTGCATATGCATGACGGCAGTGAACTGGTGGCGCGCGAGGTGCGTGCCACCGACCGCATTGCCCAGGCCGGTCCGCAGGACATCGTGATCCTGGGCATGAAGGCACATCAGGTCGAACCGATTGTTGGCGAACTGCCCGCGCTGTACCACGACGAAACCGTGATCCTGCCGATGCAGAACGGCATTCCCTGGTGGTACTTCCAGCGTCACGGCGGCCTGCATGAAGGAAAAGTTGTCGCATCGGTCGATCCGACCGGCAGCATTGCCGCGGGTATCGATCCCAGGCGCCTGCTAGGTTGCGTCGTTTATCCCGCGGCGGAGATCACCGCGCCGGGCGTCATCCGCCAGATTGAGGGCGACCGCTTTCCGGTCGGTGAACTCGATAGTGCCATGGGCGGGCTTGAAAGTGCGCGAGTCAAGAAAGTGTCAGAGGTCCTGATCGGGGCCGGTTTCAAGTCACCGATACTGCCGTCGATCCGCTCAGAGATCTGGTTGAAGCTGTGGGGCAACCTGACCTTCAATCCGATTTCCGCCCTGACCCACTCGACCCTGGTCGACATTTGTCAGTACCCGCTGACGCGCGAACTGGCGCGCAAGATGATGAAAGAGGCTGAAGAAGTCGCGGCCAAGCTGGGTATCGCGTTTCGCGTCGATATCGACCGTCGGATCGCCGGTGCCGAGAAGGTCGGCAAGCACAAGACCTCGATGCTGCAGGACATTGAAGCCGGGCGCGATCCCGAGATCGACGCGCTGGTGGGCGCGGTGATCGAACTGGGTAACACGGTGGGCGTGTCGGTGGCGCATATCGAAGCGGTGTATGCCATGGTCAAGCTGCTTGGACGCACCATGAAGGAAGAAAAGGTGTACGTGCGGGCGCACCCGATCGTCTAGCAGCCGCCCGGATTGAAGAAGCGTCGGCTCAAGCCATTCGCCACAATCGTTGTCGCCACCATTGCCTTGTTCGTGCGCGGCGTCACTGCGGTATCCTTGCACCTGTGAAATATGACGTGGCGATCATCGGGGCCGGTCTCTGCGGCATGTCGCTGGCGGTCGCACTGGCAGGTGCCGGCCGACGGGTGGCGGTGGTCGATGCGCGTGAGGCGCTGCCGGTAGCGCCCGCAGACGCCGGGGCGCCGTTCGATACCCGCATCTATGCCATCAGCCCGGCCAGCGTCGATTGGCTGGCACGCGGCCGGGTGTGGGGCTCGCTCGATGCCGCGCGCATCGCGCCGGTGTACGACATGCGGGTGTTCGGTGATGATTCGCGCACGCGTGCGCCTGGATTGTCGCTATCGGCCTATCGGTCGGGAATCGCCGAACTGTGCACCGTCGTCGAGGAACGAGAACTGGCGCGCGTGTTGAACAGTGCCGCACGCTTCGCTCCCAATCTCGACATTCTGCGCCCGGCTGCGGCGCTGCACCTGTGGTTCGAGTCGGCAGCCGCCAGCATCGAACTGGTCGACGGGCGGCGGATCGAAGCAGACCTGATCGTCGGGGCCGATGGTGGCGGCTCCTGGACGCGCACCCAGGCAGGCATCGCGGTCGACGACATTGACTACAACCAGACCGCGATCGTGGCCAACTTCGATTGCGAGAAACCGCACCGCAGTTGCGCCGCGCAATGGTTTCGCCGGGAGGATGACGGGTCTTCCGGCATTCTGGCGTACTTGCCGCTACCGGAAAATCGTATGTCGATCGTATGGTCGGTGACTGCAGATCAGGCGGCACGCCTGATGGCACTGGACGCGCCGACGTTTGCATTACGGGTGGAGGCAGCCGGCATGCATGCGCTGGGAGCGCTTGCACCGGCGGGTCCACGCGCGACTTTCGCCCTGCGCAACCAGCGCGCGCGACGGCTGGTCGCGCCGCGCTTCGCACTCGTTGGCGATGCCGCCCATGTATTGCATCCGCTCGCCGGGCAGGGTCTCAATCTGGGTTTCGGCGATTGCGCCGAATTGTTCAATCGTTTGACGGGAGCGCGCGATCATGGCGATTTTTCCATGCTGCGCGCCTATGAGCGGGCACGCAAGGCCGCCCTCGCCGACATGCATGTGCTGACCCACGGGCTGGCACGCCTGTTCGCCTCAGGCCATCCGGCAGCGCGCGGCCTGCGCAACATCGGATTGAACCTTGTGGGTCGAGCGTCTGTCCTACCCCAACTCCTGGTCAGAAGCGCGATTCGCGGATAATTCGATTGCTGCGGTTTGCTTTTACCCCACGTTTTTGAAAGCCGGCTCATCATGAAAAATCGCCTCGTCGCCCTGGCCACATCCGTTCTGCTGTGCGTCGTAACAGCGGTCCAAGCACAGGATTCTTCCAGGGAGCCACTCAAGATCGGCGGTCCCGAGGCCAACGTCAAGCGCCTGATGGAGACACGACTGAAGCCCGGCACGGTGATCGACAGCGTGACGCGTACGCCATTCTTCGGCCTGTTCGAGGTGCGTATCGGTGGAGAGATCGTATACACCGACGAAAAAGTGACCTATGTGTTCCATGGCAACGTGCTTGACGGCAAGACCATGGAAAACCTGACCCAGGAACGCATCGACAAGCTCTCGTCGATCAAGTTCGACGACCTGCCGGTGGCCAGCAGCATCAAGCTGGTCAATGGCAACGGCAAGCGCCGCATCGCCTACTTTGCCGATCCGAATTGCGGCTACTGCAAGAAGTTCGAGCGCGAGTCGCTCTCGCAGTTGAAGGACGCCACCATCTTCATCTACGTCTACCCGATCCTGTCGCCGGACTCGACGGTCAAGGCGAAATCGATCTGGTGCTCGGCCGATCGGCTCAAGGCCTGGAACGACTGGATGCTCAAGGGCCAGCCGCCGACCGCGCCCGGCACCTGCGAGACGCCGATCGAGTCGGTACAGGCGATCGGCCAGCGCATGCGGGTCAACGCGACGCCGACCATCTTTCTTTCCAACGGCCGGCGCATTCCGGGGGCGATATCGCTGGCGCAACTGGAGAGCGCGATCGCCGAAGCATCGAAATGACGCAGGATGAGCTGAAACTCGCGGTCGCGCGCGCAGCGCTCGAGTATGTGGTCGATGATTCCATCGTCGGCGTCGGCACCGGGTCGACCGCCAATTTCTTCATCGACGAGTTGGCCCGCATGCGTGGCCGCATCAAGGGGGCGGTTGCCAGTTCGGTGAAAAGCGCCGAGCGTCTCGCGGCGCACGGCATTGCGGTTTTCGACTTGAATGAAGTCGACAGCATTCCTGTGTATGTCGATGGCGCCGACGAGGTGGACGCCAGTCTGGCGATGATCAAGGGCGGCGGTGGCGCGTTGACGCGCGAGAAGATCGTGGCCGCGGTTGCGACGACCTTCGTGTGCATCGCCGACCAAACCAAGCTGGTGCCGGTGTTGGGAAAGTTTCCCTTGCCGGTGGAGGTGATTCCGATGGCGCGTGCGCAGGTGGCGCGGGCCCTGGTGGCCCTGGGCGGGCAGCCAGTGCTGCGTGCCGGGTTTGTCACCGACAACGGCAATCAGATACTCGATGTCACCGGTCTGGCCATCGCTGATCCGGTGGCGCTGGAGTCATCGATCAACCAGATCGTAGGCGTGGTGACGGTCGG
>JAYTDE010000202.1:0-2044 GCA_043736195.1 Burkholderiales bacterium
CAGGTTTTCGGACATGCGTTGCGCCAGCAGGCGTGCGACGTTGTCCAGCGCGCCGCCGGCGGCCTGCGGTACCACCATGCGCACCGGCCGGTTTGGGTATTCGCCGGTGGACTGCGCGAAAGCCGACAGCGGGGCGAGTGCGAGCAGGAGCGCCAGCGCACGCCGCTGATGCTTGGACGTGTTGGGCAAATCCGCAGGGCCGCGCATCTCAGGCCACCGCCCGCGGGCCGGGTTCGATCCACAGTTCGTCGATGCGGCCGCCGTAGGGATAACTGCCATGGCGTTCATAGAGTTCCCAGAACACCGGTGCACGGCGGTCCAGCCCAAGGTCGAGCCCTTCGAAGGGCCCGAGCGACATGGTGGGCGACAGTTCGGTCCAGCCGATGCATTCGCTGCCATCGAGCAGCAGGCGGCCGCGGCCGCGGCGCTTGCCCAGCGCCTCGTATTCGAGCACCGCCTCGTGTGCGCCCGGCCCCAGGTTCACCGGCACGAAATTGGCTGGTTGTCCAAAGCCGTTGTAATGGAAATTGAGACGCCCGGCTTCGACATACATCACCATGCCGGCCGTGGTGTCGCCGAGAGACCACAGCACGCCCTCGTCACCTGCGCGTTGATGAAAGCGCAAGCGGATGCGAAACGCGCGATTGGCCACCAGCGGAAACACGTCGCTGCGATGCGCGGTCTGCGAGCCCGGCAGGAAGCGCCGTGGCTTGTCCGCCCGTTCGCGCAGGAAGGCCGGGGTGTCACCGAACTTGCCGGGCCGGCCGCGGTTGTCGAGCGGGTAGACGAAGTATTTCCAGGCGGCCTGATCGAAGGCCTCGACCAATTCCTTGAGCTTGTCGGGGTGTTTGGCCGCCAGGTCGGTGCTTTCGGAAAAATCTTCATCGAGATGGTGCAGGGTCCAGTTTTCCATGTCGATCGGCGTATCGCGAACCTGCAGCGAGCGCGCCAGCCAGCCGGCGCGGTAGTAGGCGCGATTCGACCAGCATTCGTAATACTGTTCGCTGCGCGGTGAGGGTGCATCGCCCAGCAATACCTGGGCGCAGCTCTTGCCATCGAACGCGCGCGCCGGCTGGCCGTGGCTTGATTCGAGGGGCAGCACGCCGGCCATGTCGAGGAGGGTCGGCATGACGTCGATGACGTGCATGAATTGGCGGCGGATCGTGCCACGATCTTTCAGCTGCGCGGGCCAGGAAGCGATGAAACTCACGCGCCGGCCGCCGCCACCGGTGTAGGTCTTGAAGCTGGGGAAGGGGGTGTTGGATACCTCGCCCCAGGCGGTGGGGTAGAGCGAAATGCTTTGTGGCCCGCCCAGTTGCGCAAGCATGCCGCGCTCATGCGCCAGCGTATGGGTCGGCAAGCCGGAATAGCGACGGTTGTTCAGCACCATGCCGTGCTCGCCACCGGCGTCGGTACCGCCGTTGTCGGAGGAAAACAGGATGATGGTGTTGTCGAGCTCGCCGATCGATTGCAGGAACGCGGTGAGCTTGCCGACGTTCTGGTCGGCGTTGTCGAGCATGCCGGCAAAGGCTTCCATGTGGCGTGCGTATAGCGGCCGGTTCTCGGGGTCGGTGTCGTCCCAATGCGGCGCGCGCGGGTCGGAGGCCGGCAGCCGGGTGCCCGGCGGAATCAGGCCCATCTCGATCTGCCGCTTGTGCCGCGCTTCGCGCGCTGCGCTCCAGCCGGTGTCATATTTGCCCTGGTACTTGGCGATGTCGGAGGGCTTGGCCTGCAGCGGCGCATGCATGGCGTTGTTGGCGACGTACAGAAAGAACGGTTTTTCAGGATTGCTTTCGCGCAATTCCTTGACGAAGCGGATGCCCTGGTCCATCCAGTCGTCGCCGCTGTAGTAGTCGCGCGGATATTCGTCGACCGGCAGTACCTGGTTGTTCAGCATCAGGCGGGCCGGGAAAAAATGGTTGGTCTCGCCATCCATGAAGCCGTAGTAGGTGTCGAAACCGCGCTGCGACGGCCAGTTGTGCTTCGATCCGCCCGGCACGTTGTCGGCCGCCGGCGTGTTGTGCCACTTGCCGACCATGATGGT
>JAYTDE010000203.1:0-14376 GCA_043736195.1 Burkholderiales bacterium
ACCCTGCTGCTGCCGGTGCAGGTGCCGGGGGCACTGTTCTCGGTGGGCGACGGTCATGCGGTGCAAGGCGATGGTGAGGTATCACTGACCGCTCTTGAAACCGCGCTGTCGGGCACGTTTCAGCTGATCCTGCACAAGGCCACCGGCCTGCGCTTCCCGCGCGCGATCACACCCAGCCATTACATCGCCATGGGCATGGACCAGGACCTCGACGACGCCGCCAAGCAGGCCTTGCGCGAAATGATCGCCTGGCTTGGTGAACTCAAGGGCTGGTCGGCGCTCGACGCCTACGTGACCTGCAGCCTGGCCTGCGACCTGCACGTGACGCAGATCGTCGACGGCAACAAGGGGGTGCATGCGATGTTTCCGCGCGCCTTGCTTGACAAGGCTGCCGGCTGACAAACCGGCCCTCGCAAGCCTCGATTCCCCGTTGTTTCGCGTCGATTCAAAGCAGCAACAGATGCTTCTGCGTCGCGGCCGCCACGGTCGACAGCGCAACCCGGTGATCAAGCGTTGCGAGACAGCCGCCGTGCGCCACCGCCAGCGCGAGCAAATACACATCGGTGATCTGGTTGTGGCCAAGCACGCGACTCCAATCCACCGTGCTGTCGGTGCGCAGGGAAACATCATCCGGCCAGAACTCGTGGTCGTGGCGACTGCAGATCGCTTGGAGTTTGTCGCGCACCGCCTGGAATCCGGGTGGGCCGAATGAGGAATAACCCGGCAGGTTGAGCACTCGCAGCACGCCGTTCTCGACCAAGGGACAGGTCGCGACGCGCAATCTGGGGCGCTTCATCAGCGCCAGTGCCTTGTGATTGTGTACATGCGCCTCGTCGAGCAACGCGATCCAGATATTGACATCCGGCAGGATGCGCAGCGGCATCAAATGCCTTCCTGGTCCATCAGGCGGCGTACGTGTTCGGAGGTGATGATTTCATCGCGCGCCGGTAGCAGGCCGTAGGGCGTCTTGCATTTCATTGCCGACTTCTGCGGATGCTGCTGCGCGCGGACACCCTCACGCAGCAGCGCGGATACGGCCGCCCCGATGGATACCCGTCGTTCCAGTGCCAGGCGCCGGGCATGCTGGAAAACGTCGTCGTCGATGGCGATGGTGGTGCGCATGTCTGCAGTCCTTGATTGTTGAAAATCGCATCACTCATGACAAGAACACTCCTCTGGCGAGAGTGTCATGTTTTTGATGACGATAAAAAGTGCATCAAAGCATCATTTTAGCATCAACGCATCAATTATCAGCCACTGTCACCACCGCATCAAACCAGCCAGCGTTCCCGGTTCGCCGCGACAAAGGCGTCATCGTTCAAGTGCGGATAGGCGACCTGCACGCGGCCGATCTCCTCCGCCTGGCCCGGGCTCAGACCCTCGCCAGGGTCGAGGCACCAGATGCCTTCGAAGAGACCCTGGCGGCGCAGCACTTCGTGGCAGCCGGCGATGCAGCCGTGGAAATTGTTTGCAACGTCGAAGAAGGCGCTGTTGCAGTCGGTCACCTGGCTGTCCAGGGCCAGCAGCCCATCATCAATCTGCCCGGCGGCCACTGCGGCGTGGATGCGTTCCAGCAATTCGACCGCGCGCCGCGTCCATACGCTCCAGTGGCCCAAGAGGCCACCCTTGATGCGCAAGCTCACCATGGCGCCATCGCGCGGTATCGCAAATGGCGTCACCAGATCGAGCACGATATGGTCGTCATTGCCGGTGTAGAGCGCAATGCGTTCCTCGGCGCGCGCGGCGACCACGCCACGCAGAACGTCAAGCGTGCGGAAGCGGTTGAAGGGCGCCATCTTGATTGCTATTACGTTGTCGATTTCGGCGAAGCGTTGCCAGAAGCACACCGGCAGCTCGATGCCACCAACCGCCGGCTGCAGGTAGAAGCCGACCAGCGGCATCACTGCGGCGACGGCGCGGCAATGGTCGATCAGTTCATCTTCACCGGCGCCCTTCAAGGCAGCCAGGCTCAGCAGCGCGGCGTGATAGCCCAGGGCGCGTGCGGTCTCGGCCTCGCGCCGCGCCTGCTCGGTGCGGCCAGCGACGCCGGCGATCATGCACAAGGGCCGCCGGCCACCGATTGGCGTCCAGTCTCGTGCGGTGCGCATTGCCAGTTCAAGCACCGGTTCGTAAAGGCCCAGCTCGCGGATCGCGAACTGGGTGGAGTGCACGCCGACGGCGAGGCCGCCGCTGCCGGCATCCAGGTAGTAGCGCGCCAGCGCCCGCTGACGCCGTGTATCGAGCCTGCGGTTGGCGTCGAGCGCCAGCAGGTGCGCCGGGATCACCGCGCCCTGCCGCAGCACGGCGAGTGATGGCACTGGAATGTCGGCGATGCGCACGGGCTTGTCAGTAGTTGCCGTCGCGTGCTTCGTAATGCGTAGGCTTGCCGAGTGAACCCAGTTCGCGCGAGGACCAGTCGGCGGTCCAGTCAAGCAGCGTGTCGAGGTTCACGCCTAGCTGGCCGAACAGGGCTTCGGCGCGACTCGAATCGATCAGCCAGGCGGTATCGGCCTCGCGCCCGCTGAACACCGGTGCCACGCCCAGGCGCTTGCCCAGGCCGGTGGCCGCGGCGCGAATGCTCACCACCGGCCCGCTGACATTGAGCGGCGAAGTGGCGCTGGTGCAGGCTTTGAGCGCGCGCAGCGCCCACTCGTTGGCGTCGCCCTGCCAGATGATGTTGGCATGGCCCATGGCAAGGTCGATCGGTTCGCGCGCAACGATGCGATTGGCGATGTCGTGCAGCACGCCGTAACGCATGTCGATCGCATACGAAAGACGGATCAGCCGGCCCGGCGTGTCGTATTGATGCGAGAAATGTTCGAACATGCGCTCGCGCGCCACGCACGAGTTGGCATATTCACCGGAGGGCGGTGTCGGCGCCACATCTTCGCGCGCACCGCGCCCCTTGACACTGACAAACGGATAGACGCAGGCGGTCGAAAAAACCACCAGGCGCGAGGCGCGAAAGCGCTCGGCCACCAGGGCCGGCACATGCGCATTCATGGCCCAGGTCAGCCATTCGCTGCCCTGAGAGCCGAACTTGCGCCCGGCCATGAAAATGATGTTGGGCACCTCCGGCAGCGCCGCGATCGCCGCGCGCGACAAGAGATCGGCACTGATGCATTCGACGCCCTGCGCCTCGAGCCGCTCACGCAAACCCGGCGCGGAAAAGCGCGCCACGCCGATCACCCGCTTGGACGCCGCGGCGCGCTTGGCCATGCGCGCCAGGGTCGGCCCCATCTTGCCGCCCACTCCCAGCACCATGATGTCGCCCGGCACCGCGGCCAGGTCGCGCAATAGCGCGGCCGAGGGCGTGGTCATCACGTCTTCCAGGTGCTCCGCATCGGCAAAGCGCTCGGGATAGGTCATGTCTTGAAAAGAAAGCCCAACACCAGGTCGGTCATGTGCGCCAGGCGCTCCGCCTTGGCGCGTGGCGACAACAAATCGCGCCCGAAAATCGCCGACAGGGTGAACTTGTTGCCCAGATAGAAATAGGTGAGGCCGGCGATCGAAATATACAACTGCACCGGATCCACACCGGCACGAAACACCCCGCCCTTGCGGCCGCGCTCCAGCACCTCCTCGATCATCGCAACGAAGGGCGAATGCATGCTGCGCACGGTGGTCGACTTCTCCAGGTGGCGGGCGCGGTGCAGGTTGGCGCTATTGAGCAGAGTCATGAACTCCGGATGCTCGAGGTAGTAGTCCCAGGTGAAAGCGACCAGCCGGCGAATCGCCTCCGGCGGATCGATCTCGGTCAGGTGCAGGTCTTTCTCGGCCGCGCGGATGTGCGCGTAGGCGCCTTCCAGCACCGCCAGGAACAGATCGTCCTTGTTGCCGAAGTAGTAATACAGCATGCGCTTGTTGGCGCCGGCGTTGGCTGCAATGCGGTCGACGCGGGCACCACCCAGGCCATGCGCGGCAAACTCCTCGCGCGCGGCTTCGAGGATGCGCGCGCGCGTGCGCTCGGGGTCGCGCACCACCTTGGGTGCGGCCTTGCCGGGCTTCTTGCTGGGCTTGGGCTTCTCGGCCGTCATGGCGTCATTGTAACTGCCCGGTTAATGCGGGCAACAGGCCTTGGCCAGGCGGCGCGGGCGACGATTCGCCGGTCGGACGCGGGTAAAATCGGACCGATGAATCCGCTTGACTTGCTCAAGGCCAGTTTCTCAGCCGCGGTGGCAGCCGCCGATCCGCTGCGGATCGTGCCGCAGCACCTGCCCGAACCCCCGCGCGGGCGTACCTTGGCGATCGGCGCAGGCAAGGCCGCTGCGTCCATGGCCAAGGCACTTGAGCTGCACTGGCCCGCCGGTGCGGCACTTGAAGGCCTGGTGATCACCCGCTATGCCCACGGCTACAGCGGCGACGCCGGCCTCAAACGCGTCAAGGTGGTCGAAGCCGGACACCCGGTCCCGGATGAATCCGGCGAAACAGCGGCGCGCGAGATCGCCGCGCGGGTGCGCGCGCTCACGCCTGATGACCTGCTCCTGGCCATGGTATCGGGCGGAGGCTCCAGCCTGCTCGCACTGCCGGCCGATGGCATCTCGATGGCCGACCTGAAGGCGACCACCCGGGAACTGCTGCGCTGCGGTGCGCCGATTCAGGACATGAACGTGGTGCGCAAGCACCTGTCGCTGATCCAGGGCGGCAAGCTGGCGGCCATGTGCCGCGCGCCAATCGTCTCGCTGGTGATCTCGGATGTGACCGGCGACGCGCCCACCCACATCGCCAGCGGCCCGACCGTGCCCGACCCCAGCACCTACCGGGATGCGCTGGAGATCCTGGCGCGCTTCGAATGCGCGGTGCCGAAAAGCGTGGCCGCGCATCTTCAAGCAGGCGCCAGCGGCGCGATCGAAGAAACACCGAAGCCGGGCTCGCCGGTGTTCGCGCACGCCACGACCCAGGTGATCGCCACCGCGCACCAAAGCCTGGAAGCCGCAGCCGAGGTATTTCGCGCAAACGGTGTGACGCCGGTGATCCTGGGCGACACCGTCACCGGCGAAGCGCGCGAGGTCGCCAAGGTGCATGCGGCGATCGCGCGCGAGATCATCGATCACGGCCAGCCGTTCAAGCGCCCGGTGGCACTGATCTCCGGCGGCGAATGTACCGTGACACTGAAAAATCCGAATGGTCGCGGCGGGCGCTGCAGCGAATACCTGCTGTCGCTGGCGATCGAAATGAACGGTGCGGCCGGCGTTTACGGGCTGGCGGCGGATACGGACGGCATTGACGGCTCAGAGGCGAATGCGGGAGCGTGGTTTTCGCCGCAGTCCCTGGCCGCAGCCGTTGCGCTTGGCCTGCGTGCCGACAAACTGCTTGCCTCCAACGATGCGTTCGACTTTTTCGAGGCCGCGGGTGGGCTCATTCAGACCGGGCCTACGCGAACCAATGTCAATGATTTTCGGGTCGTACTGATCGTTTGACCCTGCGTTATAGTCATCAAATCACTTTGGCACTGAAATCATGCGACCTTCCGAAGCCCTCAACCGCCATCGCGACGCTATTCGCCGGATTGCGGAGAGCCATCGTGTGGGCAACGTGCGGGTATTCGGCTCGGCCATGCGCGGCACTGATCGCGAAGACAGCGACCTCGACCTGCTCGTTGAGCCTACCGAAAAGACCACTTTGCTTGATCTGGCGGCAATCACGGTTGAGCTGACACAGCTACTCGGCGTCGCCGTCGACGTACTCACGCCAGCATTCCTGCCTGACAAATTCCGTGCGCGTGTAGTCAGCGAGGCTCGGCCGGTATGAGTGGTGATGATCCACGCCTTGTGGATTTTCTCGACCACATTCTTGAGGCCATCAGACGGATTCGGGTTTATACCCAACATCTGTCCGCTGCAGAGTTCTCGCACAACACGCTGGTCCAGGATGGCGTGATTCGCAACATCGAGATACTCGGCGAAGCTGCTAGAAACATCGAACGCACGTACCCTGACTTCGCGCGAGCGCATTCTGAAGTTCCATGGGCCCTGATCTACGCAATGCGCAATCGCGTGGCGCACGGCTATTTCACGGTTGATCTCGAAATCGTCTGGCGCACCGTTCACAACGACTTTCCCGATCTTGAGCAACGCATAAAGTCCATGCGCGACAATCAATGACCGATATACAGTCATTTTCGATAGCACCCCCCGACGACTGGCACCTCCATGTGCGCGACGGCGCCGCCACCGCGGCGGTGCTGCCCGCCACGGTGCGCCAATTCCGCCGCGCCATCATCATGCCCAACCTCAAGCCGCCGGTGCGCACCGTAGTTGAGGCTACCGCCTATCGCAACCGCATCGTTGCCGCTGTGCCGGCGGGAGCGCAATTCGAACCGCTGATGACCCTGTACCTCACCGACAACACGCCGGCCGACGAGATTCGCCGGGTCGCTGACTCCGGCTTCGTCAAGGCGCTCAAGTACTACCCGGCCGGCGCCACCACCAATTCGGATGCCGGTGTGACCGACATCCTGCGACCGATCAAGGCGCTGGAGGCGATGGCCGAGCTCGGCATTCCGCTTTTGATGCATGGCGAGGTCACCGACCCGACGGTCGATGTGTTCGATCGCGAGGCGGTGTTCATCGAGCGCGTGTTGGCGCCGCTGACGCGGCGCCTGCCGCGATTGAAGGTGGTGTTCGAACACATCACCACGCGCCAGGCGGCCGAGTATGTGGCCGGCGCGCCTGCCAACGTGGCTGCGACGATCACGCCGCAGCATCTCTTATACAACCGCAACGAGATTTTCAAGGGCGGCATCCGCCCGCACTTTTATTGCTTGCCGGTGTTGAAACGCGAAGAGCATCGTATCGCCCTGATCAAGGCGGCAACTTCAGGCAGTCCGAAGTTCTTTCTCGGCACCGACTCGGCGCCACATGCGACCAACACCAAGGAGATTGCGTGCGGTTGCGCCGGTTGCTACACCGCGCCGCATGCGCTGGAGCTGTACGCCGAGGCCTTCGAGGCCGCCGGCGCGCTCGACAAGTTCGAGGCCTTCGCCGCGTTTCACGGCCCCGACTTCTACGGACTGCCGCGCAATTCCGGCAAGGTCACGCTCAAGCGCGAGCCCTGGCAGGTAGCGGAACGACTCGCCTATATCGACGATTCCGGCATCGTGCCCTTGCGCGCCGGTGAAACGCTGAACTGGCGCTTCACCGGCGCGGCCTGAGCACGATCAAGTGTTCGAAGCGAAAACCCTGATGCTGTTCGTCGCCACCGCGGTGGCGGAGATTGTCGGCTGCTATCTGCCCCTGTTGTGCTTGACCCGTGGCGCGTCGCCGTGGCTGCTGCTGCCGGCCGCGCTCGCGCTGGGCCTTTTCGTGTGGCTGTTGAGCTTGCATCCGGCCGCCAGCGGCCGGGTCTATGCGGCCTATGGCGGGGTGTACGTCGCCACCGCCATTTTCTGGCTCTGGGCGGTGGATGGGCTGCGCCCGGATCGATGGGACATGGCCGGTGCCGGCCTGTGCCTGGCTGGCATGGCGGTCATCATGTTTGCGCCGCGCAGCGCATGAAATCGCGCGATACGTCGCAGGTTTCCTGGCAGGCTTGGCGCGCGCTGGCGCCCACACCACCGGTGATGGCGCTGCAGCGGACTCTGCAAGCATTGCCAGCTGACCGATGGCCAACCCACGACGACTGGACACACGCGGCAAGGGCGTGTGGCACGCGCAACCTGCGCGGGCTCGCGATTTCTTTCGTGCCACCATCGCAACCGCCGCCATCGGCACTCGACTTCGAGCAACGCATTTGCGATCGCGGTGAAGTCGAAACCCGCGCGGCATGCTGGCACGATGCCTTTCATGCCTGCGCCTGGCTTGATTTTCCCTTGACCAAGGCGCGCATCAACGCGCTGCACCTGGCGCACGGCGCGGACGCTTCACCGAATCTGCGCGGCGTGGTGCGCAATGTGTTGACGCTGCTGGACGAAGGCGGGCTGCTGGTGGTGAGCCGCGCGCCGGAATTGCTCGATCTCGTGCACGGGTTCCGCTGGCATACCCTGTTCTGGGAACGCCGCGCCGCGGTACGCGAGTCGATGGATTTCATCATCCTGGGGCACGCGTTGTACGAGCGCACCCTCAACATGGAGTACGGTGCCACCGGGCGTGCGCTCCTGTTCGCGGCGGACGAAAGCTATTTCGTCTGCGGCATGGCGGCGCGCCTGCGTTGGCTGGATGTGCACGTGGCGGCGCTACTTGACGACCCGCTGCGGCTGGTGGCCATGACAGCGCTGCAACCGCTGCCGATCAACGGCATTCCCGGCTGGAACGCCGAAAACGAGCTTGAAGCCTATTACTTCGACCAGCGCCAGTTCAGCCCCGGGCGGCGCCAGGCGGCCTGATGCTGTCGATCTTCATCGTCACCGCACCGTTCTTCGCGCTGATCGCCTGTGGCTACGGTGCTGCGCGCCTGCGCCTGCTGCCGGAGAACGCGGTGGCCGCGCTCAATACCTTCGTGCTGTATTTCGCCCTGCCATGCATGATGTTCCGCTTCACCCTGGAAACACCATTCGCCCAGATCTTCAGCGCACACGTATTCCTGGCGTACATGGTGGCGGGCCTTTTGACCTTTGCGATCTTCACGTTCTCCTACGGCTTCGCCAGGATGGAAGCGCTGTACCTCGGCGCCTACCCTGCGCTGGCAGTGTCGTGGTCCAACTGGGGTTACATGGGGTTCGCGCTGATTCCGGCGCTGCTCGGCCGCGAAGCCTTGCCGATCATCGTCGCCGGCGGCATGGCGGACCTGTTCGTGGTGTTGTCAGTGGGTCTCGCGCTGGCCGGCAGCGGAGCCGGCGACAACAGCTTCAAGAGCGTCGCACGTGGAGCGATTCTGCGCGTGCTGAAGAATCCGATGATCTGGGCGGTGATTGCCGGCGCTGCCGGCTCCGGGCTCAACGTCAAATTGCCGCTGGCGCCGGACCAACTGGTGCGCCTGCTCGGCAGCGCGGCGGTGCCGGTGGCGCTGTTCGCCATCGGTGTCTCGCTGTATCGGCCCGGCGTGCCGATCCTGCGTGCGGAAGTGATGATGATCACCGGCGGCAAACTGCTGCTGCAGCCGTACATCGTGGCGGTGGTGGCGGCGTTCGTGTTCGGCATGTCGCACTTCGAATTGCAGGTACTGGTGCTGATGGCCGCGTTGCCGGTCGCCGGCTCGGTGTTCCTCTTCGCCGAGCGCGCCGGCCACGACTCGGAGACGATCTCGGGCTCGGTACTGGTATCGACAGCGCTGGCGTTTTTCAGTTTTTCCGCACTGTGCTGGGCCATGGGCGTGAGCTTTGTTGGCTAGCACCTCGCGCAGGCACGGTAGACTGACCGCTTGAAAAGTACCATCGATCAACCATGACGACCTTCGACTACGATCTGTTTGTGATCGGCGCCGGCTCCGGTGGCGTGCGCGCCAGCCGCATGGCGGCTTCCTTTGGCGCCAAGGTTGCGGTTGCCGAAGCGCATCGGCCCGGCGGCACCTGCGTGATCCGCGGTTGCGTGCCGAAAAAGCTCTTGGTCTACGCCGCGCACTTTCACGAGGATTTCGAAGACGCAGAAGGCTATGGCTGGACTGTGCCCAAGGCGCATTTTTCATGGCCCAAGCTGATCGCAGCCAAGGACCGCGAGATCGCGCGCCTCGAAGGCATCTACGAAAAGCTGCTCAGCAACGTCGGCGTCACCCTGATGCGCGGTCGCGCACGCCTGGTCGCCCCGCACACGGTGGAAATCAACGGCAAGCAAGTCAGCGCCAAATACATCCTGATCGCCACCGGCGGCTGGCCGGTACTGCCGGAGATTCCCGGCGCCGAGTTGGGCCTCTCCTCCAACGAAGCGTTTGAACTCAAAGACCTGCCCAAACGGGTGCTGATGGTCGGTGGGGGCTACATCGCGGTGGAATTCGCCGGCATCTTTCATGGCCTCGGCGCCGAAGTCACGCTTTCGTATCGCGGCTCCGAGATTCTGCGCGGCTTTGACGACGATGTGCGCCGCCACCTGCGGGCCGAAATCGAAGCCAAGGGCATCCGCGTGCTGTTGCGCAACGAGATCACCTCGATCGAGCGCCACGGCGCCGGCTATCGCGCGCGTACCAGCGATGTCGACATCACGGTGGATTGCGATGCCGTCATGTTCGCCACCGGCCGCGCCCCCAACACCGCCAACCTCGGGCTCGAAGAAGCAGGCGTCAAGTTGGACGACAAGGGCGCGGTGGTGGTCGACGAATACTCGTGCAGCTCGGTCGGGCACATTTACGCTGTGGGTGATGTGACCAACCGCGTGCAACTGACGCCGGTGGCGATCCGCGAGGGTTCGGCGGTGGCCAATACGCTCTTCAATAGCCGGCCGATGAGCGTGGCCCACAACAACATTCCGTCGGCGGTATTCAGCCAGCCGCCGATCGGCACCGCCGGCGATACCGAGGAACAGGCGATCGCCAAATATGGCCGCGTCGAGGTCTACCAGTCGACCTTCCGGCCGATGAAGCACACCCTTTCCGGGCGCGGCGAAAAGACCTACATGAAGCTGATCGTCGAGGCCAAGACGCAGAAGGTGATCGGCGTGCACATGGTGGGCGCGGACGCGCCGGAAATCATCCAGGGTATCGGCATCGCGGTGGTGGCGGGTCTCACCAAACAACAGTTCGACGATACCGTCGGCATCCATCCGACCGCGGCGGAGGAGTTCGTCACCATGCGCGAGAAGGTGTTGCGCGGGTTCTGAGTTGGTAGCTCAAGGCCACTGCCGCGCCGCGTGCAGCACGCGCAGGATGCTGATGGTCTGGCCGGTGATCGCGTACACCATCACATAGTTTGGATGCACGACGATTTCGCGAGTGCCTTTGACGCGACCTGGTTTGTACAAGGTCGGGTGCAGAGGCAGAGCATCGGCATGTGATTCGAACGCCAGGTCGAGTTCAATCGCGGCGACCGGGTTGTCTGTACCAATGAATTCCATGATCCTCTCGCGATCTTCGAGTGCGAGCGGCTTCCATACCAGAATCAAGACCGCGTGGCCTTGCTGCGTTTCGCGAGGGTCGCGCGACGGCCCGCGAAGTGCTGCTTGGCTGCCGCATTAGTCACCACCGGCCGATGATCGGCTCGCGCTGCCTGCACCTGCTCGCGAAACCAGGCATCGTAGGCAGCGGCTTGATGGGTTCGACGCATCCGTTCGGCGGTATCGCTGCGCCCGCGTTGCGCTTGCGCTTGATGCGATCTGGCATCGACTGCATCGATTCGCGCGATGTCGAGTTCGGCCTTGAGGTAGGCAACACATCGATCCAGAGAGCGCCAAAGCCGCGGCCGCTCGGTACGCTGCGTGCCAAGCCGCTTTTGGATGCCACCAACCGTGAGCAAGACCGACCAGCCTCCTGGCTCACCGACGATGGTTGCGCCGCTGATGGCGCTGTTTTGCGCCAAGTGTTTTGCAACTGCTGTGTCCAAAGTGGCGATTGCCATCGTGACCTCTCGAATGTGCTCAATTATCTGAAAACGTTCGCATTTTATCTAATAAATATTCAACGATGTTGACGCGGCGCCCGATGATTCACGACCGCCCCTGCGCACGAGGCAGTGCGCGCCAGCATTCGCATCAGGCCGCCTGGCCCTCCTTGAATATGCCGGCGTCGATAAGCCGCCTGATGCCCGCTGGTGAAATCTCCGCAGCCGGTGCGTCGCCGCCGATCACGCCCAACAGCAAGCCCTCCTCTCGGCCGGGGCCGGCTTCGACACAGTCGAAACGGCGCTGCACCCCGACCGGGCAGACGATGAAGTCCAGCGGTTCGAGCGTGACCGCCTCGGTGCCACTGTCGAGTTCCCACTCGATCGTCCACTTGCCGTGCATCACCATGAAGGTTTCAATCGTGTCGTGGTTGTGCATGAGCACGCCGCAACCCGGCTTGGCCGCCACGAAGGCCATGCCGAAGCCGGCACGCACGTGACTGATAGTCGCCGGCGCCAGGTCGCCAAAAGGTGAAAACTGGCCTTCGCCCTTGGGCTGGGAAAAGCCCAGCACGTTGCGAAACGTGCGCTGGCAATCGGGCAGCGCCATGTCCGGCAAGCCGGTGTTGCAGCGCGTGAGGTCGGAAAAACGTGCAACGCTTCTTGTCATCTCGTCGCGCGAGGGTTGGGTTACGGTGATGGGCATACTGGGTCTCCGCAAAAAGTCGGACATGCCTATTTGAACAGGACATGCGCCCGGCCACAACAGGCACGCGCAAGACGCGCACTTCCGCTGCGCGACATTGCTGACGTGAGTGTCGAGATTGGCGATCGTTGATTGTGCATGAGTGACCACCCTGATTAAATTCCCGCTTTCGAAACACGACGGAGAATCTTCTTGGCCATCAACGTGATCCAACCCGCGCGCGCCGAAATGGCGAAGTGCGTCGCCCGCTTCGGCGACCTCGCCCGCTGCGAAACCGGCCTGCCGGACATGCAGCTACCCGATTGCCAGCGCACGTTTCTCAACGTGCTGGGCTTTTCCCAGCCCAAGGGAGAAGGCCAGTTTTCACCGTTCGGCGATCTGGCGCCGGCCGCCATCACCCATGTGCGCGCCGGCTTCGGGCTGGCCTTCATTGCCGCCAAGCCGGGCTGCGGCGTACTGATGCACAACCACGACACGGTCGAAACCTTCATGGTGATGCATGGCAAGTGGAAGGTGGAATGGGAACTCGACAGCGGCACCGATGGCATGACGCTCGATGCATTGGACTTCATTGCCTGCCCGGTCGGCGTGCAGCGCCGTTTCGAATGCCTCGACGCCGGCCCCGGAAAAACGGAAGGCCTGCTATTGGGTGTGATCGGTGGCGACACGCCCGCAGCCGAGTTTTCACCGGGTGCCGTGCAGCGCCTACTGGCCGCCGGCATTTACACGCCCGAGCAGGCAGCGGCCTGACGCTTGCACGGGCCGGGCTAAAACCCGGACGTGCATGCATACGAAAGCGGCCGCATCGCCTTGGGCTGGCGGCACACGCAGCAGAATATCCGTCAAGCCGGGCGCCGCCAGCTTGACGGGCATTGTCATGACCACGGGTGTACGGCGCACCAAACGACTCACCCTCATTCAGGGATTGGAAAAGAGTGTTCTCCTGGGATCTGTTGTCGGGCGCGCTGGTGTTCGGCCTTCTACTCGGCTGCTTCTATGCCGCGGTATCGATCGGCCTGTCGCTTTCGTTCGGCCTGCTTGATGTGCCGCACATCGCGCATCCCTCATTCCTGGTCGCCGGCGCCTACGGTACCTGGTGGCTTGGCGGGCTCGGCCTGGATCCGATCGCATCCGGGCTGATACTGGCACCGCTGTTTTTCGCAGCCGGCGTGGTGATGTACCGCCTGTATCACGCGATGTTCGAGAAGCGCGGCACCGACGCCGGCCTGCGCGGCCTGGCATTCTTCTTCGGCGTGGCATTCATCATCGAAGTGCTGCTGATTCTCGCTTTCGGCGTCGACCAGCGCCTGGTCGAAGCGGTGTACATCGGCAAGAGTGTCGACCTGAGCGACGACCTGCGCGTGCCGATCCGCCTGCTGGTTGCATTCGGCGCAGCCCTCTTTCTGACCATCGGCCTGACCCTGTATCTGGGCAGGACGTTCATGGGGCGGGCGATCAAGGCGGTAGCGCAGGATCAGATCGCCCTGTCGCTGATGGGCGCCGACCCGGTCAAGGTCAAGCAATGGGCATTCGGTATCGCCACCGCGGTGACCGCCATCGCCGGGGCACTGCTGATCATCGTGGGTCCGGTCGATCCGCAACTCGGACGCATCTACATCGGGCGCACATTTTGCGTGGTGGTGCTGGCGAGCCTTGGCAGCATGAGCGGCACCCTGGTCGCCGGCCTGATACTGGGGGTCGCCGAAAGCATTGTGCTGACCTTTTTCGGCGCCTCGTGGGCGCCGGCGGCGGCTTTCGGCATCCTGCTGCTGGTGCTGGGCGTGCGACCGCTGGGCTTGTTTGGCAAATGAACGGGGGCTCGGGCATGGATGGCAACAACAAGGGTTTCGTCATTGGCTGCGCGGTGGTGCTGCTGCTGGCCGGCGCCATGCTGGCGGGCATCCACAACGAATACGCATTCTTCGCCACCTACGTGGTGTTGCAGTTCATCATGCTGGCCACCGCATGGAACATTCTCGGCGGCTATGCCGGCTACGTGAACTTCGGCAGCAACGCGTTCTTCGCGCTCGGCGGTTACGCCGCCCTGTTCATGATCAAGGCCACCGGCGCCCCATTGGTCGTGCAGGTTCTTGTCGCCGCCGCGTTTACCGGCTTGCTGGGCCTGGGCATAGGCCTACTGTCGCTGCGCCTGCGCGGCATCTTTTTTTCGATTGCGACCGTCGCCCTGGCGATCATCTGCGAGACCAGCGTCATGAACAGCGAGTTCCTGGGCGGCGCCAAGGGGGTGCAGATGATGCGCCCGGAGCCG
>JAYTDE010000204.1:0-4079 GCA_043736195.1 Burkholderiales bacterium
TCAGGATCAGCGACGCGGATTCGACCATGGCACCTTTACGCCGCTTTCGGTGATGTATCCGCAGGCGGATGTTCCGGTGGTCCAGCTTTCGCTGCGTGCCGATTTCGACCCGGCCGCGCATATCGCACTTGGCCGCGCCCTGGCGCCCTTGCGCGATGAGGGCGTATTGATCATCGGCAGCGGCCTGTCTTATCACAACCTTCGCGCCATGAGTGCGGCGGGGCGCGAACCGTCGAGGCGATTTGATGACTGGCTGGGCGTCGCGCTCGGCGCCGACCCGCAAGAGCGCGGGAGCCACCTGTTGAGATGGGAGGCGGCACCGGCAGCGCGCCTGGCGCATCCGCGCGAGGAACATCTGCTGCCGCTCATGGTCGCGGTTGGCGCCGCGTTCGACGAGCCCTGCGAGCGCGTCCATCATCAGGACGACTTCATGGGCGCCATCAGCGTTTCCAGTTTCCGATTCGGCACAGTGGCTTAGAGCCTTTGGTGCGGCGCGGCAACGCTCTCGATCAGAGCGTAGCCAGCTTCGCCTTGGCCAGCGGCGGGTTCTTCGAGAAATAGGCCTTGATGCCCTTGAGGATTGAGGTCGCCATCTTGTCCTGATAAGCCTCGTCGAGCAGCCGCTTCTCTTCCTCGGGATTGCTGATGAACGCGGTTTCGATCAGGATCGAGGGTATGTCAGGCGCCTTGAGCACGGCGAAGCCGGCCTGCTCCACGTGCGCCTTGTGCAAGTCGTTGATGTTGCCCAGCTCCGCTAACACCGCGCGGCCGACTTTCAGGCTGTCGTTGATTTGCGCGGTGGTCGAGAGGTCAAGCAGCACTTTCGCCAAATCCTTGTCGTGCGTGCCCAGATTGACCCCGCCGATGAGATCGGCGTCATTTTCCTTCTTGGCCAGCCAGCCGGCGGCGCTTGAGGTGGCGCCGCGCTCGGACAGCGCGAACACCGACGATCCGCGCGCGGTCGGTTTGATCCAGGCGTCGGCGTGGATCGATATGAACAGATCGGCCTGCACTCTGCGGGCTTTCTGCACGCGCACGTTGAGCGGTACGAAGTAGTCGGAATCGCGTGTGAGCATGGTGCGCATGTTGGGCTCGGCGTCGATCTTTTCCTTGAGCCGCCTGGCCACCGCCAGGGTGACGTTTTTCTCGTAAGTGCCGCGCCGTCCGATGGCGCCCGGATCCTCGCCGCCGTGGCCGGGATCGAGCGCGATGGTCAGCATGCGCGTGATCACCGGCTTGGCGGTTCTAGCCTCCTCGCGGGCGGTTTCGCTGCCCGCATCGGGCCGGCCGCGAGTTTCGGCCTTGTCGGCGCTTCTGGGCGCCGCCTGTGTCGCGCCTGCCTCGTCCGCACGCGGCACCATGTCGGCCGGCAGGCTTTGCTTGTCCATCAGCGAAAGCAGCAGGTCCGGCGGATTCACCGGGTACAGATCGAGCACCAGTCGATGGCCGTATTCGCCGACCGGTTTCAGGGCAAACACCTGCGGGTTGATTTCGGTCTTAAGATCGAACACCAGGCGCACCACGCGCGGCTTGAACTGGCCGGCACGCACACTGCCGATATAGGGGTCGTTGGCGGTGATTTTCGCAACGATGTCGCGCAGCTTGCCTGATAGTTCGAGGTCTTCAATATCCAGCACCAGTCGCCCCGGATTGGCAAGCAACTGATGCGAGTATTTGAGCGCGGCTTCGAGTTCGAGGGTGACTCGGGTGTAGTCGCGCGCCGGCCAAACGCGTACCGCGACGATCGATGCGCTTTGTGCGAAAAGTGGCGAAGTGGCAGCCAGCAGCAGACTGCCGGTGGTGGCACGCAGAAAGGTGCGGCGTGAGAGCGGAAATGCGGGAGGTGCCGGACTCAACTTTCCGGAAAGGTGGGTCGCAGTGCGCGCAATGCGTTTAGACATCGGTCCCCCCGTTCACTTGCCGCCAGCAAATCGACCGTGCGAGATTCAACGGCCGCGTTTGCCTCGAAACTGAAGCGCAATTCCAGATCTGCCGGCGGCAACACGCCAGCGGCTTTTTCGGGCCATTCCACGAGGCATACCGAGTGCTCGTTGAAGTGTTCGTCCAACCCTGCTTCACGCCATTCTTCAGGGTCATTGAATCTATAAAAATCAAAGTGATACAGAATATACGCAGAAATTACATAAATTTCAACAAGAGCGTAGGTCGGGCTCTTTACCGAGCCTTTATGGCCCAGGGCCTGCAGCAGTCCGCGGGTGAAGGTGGTTTTGCCGGCGCCCAAGTCGCCGTGCAGGTAAATTCGCATGCCCGGCACCAGAAGTGGCGCCAGGGCCGCGCCCAGTGCAAGGGTGCCGGCTTCACCGTTCAACGTGACTGTATGATTGTTCGATGACATCGCTTGAGGACCCAAACGGCATTGGTGAAGCGCAATTAAAGGAGCGAATTCGTGCTCTGGGCCAGGGCCTGGGCTTCGACGCCATCGGCTTTTCGGGAGTCGAGCTAGGTGCAGCGGAAACCGGCTTGGCCGCATGGCTGGCTGCCGGACATCACGGCGAAATGGATTATATGGCGCGCCATGGCACCGCGCGCACCCGCCCGGCCGAATTGGTGCCCGGCACGCTGTCAGTGATCACGGCGCGCGTCAACTACCTGCCGGGCGGCGCGGACGCGGCGCTGGCCGCGCTGGAACAGCCGGCACAGGCATATGTATCGGTTTATGCCCGCGGCCGCGACTATCACAAGGTATTGCGCGCCCGGCTCAAGGCCTTGGCCGAAGCGGTCGGCGCCGAGATCGGCAGCTTCGGATATCGCGTGTTCACCGATTCGGCACCGGTGATGGAGGTGGCGCTGGCCGAGCAGGGCGGGCTTGGCTGGCGCGGCAAGCACACGCTTTTGATCTCGCGCGAGGCCGGTTCGTTTTTTTTCTTGGGCGAGATTTATACCGACCTGCCGCTGGCGCCCGATGCGCCGGTCGCCGAGCATTGCGGAACCTGCTTCGCTTGCAGCAGCGCCTGCCCGACCGGTGCCATCACCGGCCCGTACAAACTCGATGCGCGACGCTGCATTTCGTACCTGACCATCGAACTCAAGGGTGCGATACCGGTTGAACTGCGGCCCCTGATCGGCAATCGAATCTACGGTTGTGACGATTGCCAGCTTGCCTGCCCGTGGAACAAATTCGCGCAGGCCGCCGCAGTGCCCGATTTTGTGGAGGTGCGCAATTCCCTGGATCGCTCGACCCTGCTTGAACTCTTCGCCTGGAGCGAAGAGGAGTTCAAGCAGCGCATGCAGGGCAGCGCGATTCGACGTATCGGCTACCGGAAATGGCTGTCGAATATTGCCGTGGCGCTGGGCAATCTGCTGCACGCGGCGCCATCGAGCACTGCGGGGCGAGACGTGGCGGCGATTGTCGCGGCGCTCAAGGCGCGGGTAGGCGAAGGTAATGACTTGGTAAGCGAAAGCGCCTCGTGGGCGCTCGGCCACGAGCGGGCCGCCGACGCCGGGATCGCAAGCTAAGGGACGTATTGTTTTGCCGTGCGAGCGTGCCCGGCATCAGCCCTTTCTGTGCCGGCCCTTGCAGTCCGCCAGATGGTCCTTGCCGGAGAAAAACACGTGCGGCTTGGTGAAAAAGCCCAGCACCAAAGCGCCCTTGGGCACGTGCTTGAGGTGCGTGTTTCCGGCGTCTCGCCGGGCATAGTTGCGGGCCGTGACTTCGCCGTCATGGTCGACCACACTACGCGGGAACGGGCTCGGCGACATTGCCATACCAAGCGCGTCGACTACGTGTGAGCGGCCACTGGCGATCTTCTCTTCCAGCGGAAGGTCTTCGAGGCCTTTCAATTGACTGCTCGACCCTGTCTCTCTTTCCGGTGCGACGCCAGCGGCTCAGCGGCTGGCCGTCACCTTCAACTGGCTGCGATCGGCCTTAAGCTCCGGCCGGTTGAGCTTGGCGGCCGCCGTTGACGCCGCCACCGGGTCTTCGCCATGGGCGTCTTTCAGGGCGCCGCCCCAGCCGCTGGCGGTGATGTCGAAGATGATGCCGTCCGGATCGGTGTACTTGATCTCGTAGAACGAGTTGTCTTCCTTGGCGTCGCCCTTGAAGTAGGTGGCGCCGTGCT
>JAYTDE010000205.1:0-7622 GCA_043736195.1 Burkholderiales bacterium
GCAGGCGGGCATGGGCTTGGGACGGCTGTGGCGTCATCAACCGGGACGGCGGCGGCGTCATCCCCGCCAGGCGGTGCGGCAGAGCCTGCGCTGCGCCCCAATGTGCAACTGCTGTTTGCCCCCGCCAGCTTCGAGCGCGGCAAGATGGGGCAGGCGGCGATGGAGCGCCTGCCCGGTCTCACCTGCGGCGTGCAGCAACTGCGCCCGCACAGCCGCGGCCATGTGCGCATCGCATCAAACGATCCCTTCGCCGCGCCAGAGATTCAACCCAACTATCTGGCCGATGAGCGCGATGTCGAGACCTTGTTGGGCGGCATCAAATACGTGCGCCGCCTGTTTGGCGCAGCACCGCTATCCACTTACATCGAGAGCGAAACCTGGCCCGGTACTGATGTCCGCAATGACCAGGAGTTGATCGACTTCGCGCGCAACACCGGCTCCACCGTCTATCACCCGGTCGGCACTTGCCGCATGGGCACGGGCAGTGATGCGCCGGTCGATCCCGCAACCCTGCGCGTCAAAGGTCTCGACGCCCTGCGCGTGATCGACGCTTCGGTGATGCCATCGATGATTTCGGGCAACACCTACGCCACCACGATCATGATTGCGGAGAAGGGGGCGGAGCTGGTGCTGGCGGGGCAGTGAGCGGGATGATTGTCAAGAACCGCTTGTACCAACAGGTTCCGGCCTGTTACGCCTTCACTTCAACCTTGACTGCTTGACGGCTGAAATCGAGCATCGCCGGGCTGATGTGGGCAGATTTGTCTTCATCGAGCACCACTTCTTCGCAGGCAGCGCAAAAATCGCCTGTCACGTTGGCGCTGACAGTTGAGTGGCTGTTGAACGTATAGGGGTGTGAATGGCTGCGCAAATCCGACACTATCTGGCGACGCCAAAAAAGCGGGCATGGTATTTGCCGCCTCGGAGCCGGGTCAAGGGCGGGCGCAGCCCGGCGAAGCGAACCCTTGACGCGGCGGAAGGGCGATACGCTGATCCATGGCTGTGAGCGCGGCATTTTCGCGCTTACAGCCATGCAAGTCGGCGCTTTTTCGTCACCAACTTTTGTCGGTTTTTCGTCGCCGGTAACAAACTTGAGCGCGCGGGAAGTGCTGCTGCCAGTGGCGGTGTATGCGAAAGCCGAGCGTGCCAACATGCTTCCCGTCGACATCAAAAGGGTGGTGTGACATGGGCAGCAAGAAGATCGACATTGAGAAGGTGGCAGCGGCTATCGAAGCCGATGCCCGGGAATCGCTGCCTGATCTGCGCCAGGCGCTTGCTGAGGCGAAAGCAAGGCTTGGTCGCGTTACCACGTCTGCGCAAATCCTGGTGCGTCAGGCGCGCGAGAAGTCCGGACTGACGCAAGCGGCGTTCGCTGCACGCATTGCAACGCCCGTGGCGACCTTGCGTGATTGGGAGCAAGGGCGATTCGCGCCGCCGGGCGGTGTGCTCTGCCTGCTGCGGCTGATCGTCAAACATCCCGAGCTATCGAAGGAGCTGAGCGCCACGATCCCGGAAGCCTGATGAATCCCTGATCAACCTAAAAACCGCGGTTACAGGGAGAATACCCGTGGAAACCGTTGCGCCACAAGGACTTTCGGCATTTCATCCCAACTGCTCCGCGATTGGATGGTTTTCCTGAAACCGTTGTGCCACAACGGTTCTCCGTTGTTTCGTAAGTCCAACTGCGGTTTCCAGGATCAATCAAGGCTGGGCAACTGCTACGTCAGGCCCTCAGGTCCACTTTCAGCTCATCGATGATCCGAAAGCGCCAGCGCGGCGGGCGCACCGTCGGGCCGGCACGCTCGAAGTGTGGAAAGCGCGCCAGCAGCTTGCCAAAGGCCAGCGATGCTTCCATGCGGGCGACGGCATTGCCGGCGCAGAAGTGAATCCCGTGCCCGAAAGCGATATGCCGGTTCGGGTTGCGCGCGATGTCAAAGACTTCCGGGTCGGGAAACTGGCGTTCGTCATGGTCCGCCGCGCCGATGCCCAGGTGAAAGAACGTGCCGGCCGGAAAACGCTCGCCGCCGATCTCGCAATCCACTCGGGCCTTGCGGTTGCCGATTTGCAGCGGGCTTTCGTAGCGCAGCATCTCTTCGACCGCGCTACGCAGCAGGGAAGGGTCGGCCGCCAGACGCGCCCGCTGCTCCGGAAAGCGCAACAGCAGGTCGACGCCGTTGGTGATGAAGCTGGTGGTGGTGTCGTGGCCGGCGTTGAGCATGAAGATGGAGCTGTGGAGGATCTCCTCTTCCGCAAGACCCGCACCACCGTCGTGTTCGCGGATCAAGGTATCGAGCACATCGGGCGTATCGCCCGCAATGCCGCGCCGGCGTTTGGCGGCGATGAGGTCGCGCAGATAGGCCTTGAAATCGAGTACGGCCTGGTTGCCGGCGGCAATTTGCTCCGCAGTGCGCACCGGTTCCAGTCCCCCCAGAATCATCGAGGCCCAATGGCGCAGCGGTTCACGCTCTGTCGGCGGCACCCCGAGAAGGTCGCACACCAGGTTGAGCGGGATGACGACCGCAAACTCGCTCATCACGTCGATCGTGCCGCGCTCGGCGGCACGATCGAGCAGTTGGTCGACATTGGCCGCCACACCGGCTTCCATGCGCCGCATCGCCTGCGCCGAAAAGAACGGCGAGAGCAGACGCCGTACGCGCGTATGCGCCGGCGGATCGTTGAACACCAGCGAATTGGTGTGATGCTCGTAGAGCGGCGATTGGCCAAACTTCGGCAGGAAGTCGACACGCTTGTCCGAGCTGAAGCGCTCGGCATCGGTGATGACAGCGCGCACATCGTCATAGCGCGAGAGGAACACCGATCCATCCGGCTGACGGCAAAGCGGCGCGTTGTCGCGCAAATGCCAATAAGTGGGGTAGGGGTCGCTGGCAAAGGCGGCGTCGGCTTCGGCCAGCACAAATGGGGTTGCGCCCGCGGTCTCAAGGGTCATGATCGTCTTCTCATTGCGTCGAGCGCAGGTTACCAAAAAGGACCAGGCGGGCAGCCTGCCAGATACTGAAATTTTCCTCGATCCCGACTTGCATCGTGACAGCACCTTGCCGATGAGCCTTGCCAATTGACCGGCTGCGGATACCTGGCGGTCAACAAGCGCATGGGACCGGCGAGCACAATCAAGGTGCGAGGAGCCAACTGTGCGCGCCATCTTGGGGCGCTTCATTGCCTTCACACCAAGGCGCAGCGCCCTGCCACCCCAATGCCCGACGCCTCGCGCCGCCATCATGCACGCGGCGGCGCGCCCCCTGCGACGCCAGGCTCTACGCGCGTTCGGCCAGCGGCGGCAGGAAGCGGTCGTCGAAGACGTCGGCGACGTTCGGCACGCTGCCCATGCCGAATCCTTCGGCGACCTGGCGAATCCCGACTTCCAGGCGCTTCTTGTCGAGCCCGCCTACACCGAACGCGCGCCGCTCCGCCGGGTCGGTATACAGCCTGGCGATAGTCAGCTGCAGGCGATAGCGCTCGACTTCCGCATCCCAGCCGACGTCACCCTTGGTGGTGCGGGTCGAAAGCTCCATCGCCTCGACCGGATTGGCGATGGTGTCACGCAAGCCCATCACGTAGCCACGCACCACAGCCGCCACCGTATCGGGGTTGTCGCGCGCGAACTGGCGCGAAGTGATGACGCCATTGCCGTAGAGGTCGAGTCCGTAGTCGGTGTCGTACAGGACGTTGAGCTTGTCTTCGGTCACGCCTTGCTTCGCCAGCGGCGGCAGTGCCGAAAGGCTGAAGGCGCCGGCGGCGTCATATTGCCCGCGCACCAGAAGTTGCTCGCGCATGCGCGCTTCGACATTGGTCCATGACACTTTGGATTCATCGAAGCCGACGCGCTTGGCCAATACCGGGAACAGGCGTTTGGTGGCCGAGCCGGCCACGTCGCCAACGCTCCTGCCGACCAGCTTCTGCGGCTGATCGATGCCTTTCTCCTTGAGCGAAAGAATCACCAGCGGCGAGCGCTGGTACTTCACCGCCACGGCGATCAACTGCTTGTCGGGTGCCGCCTTGGAGTTGTATTCGATCATTGAGTAGATGTCGCCTTCGCACATCTGGTAGGCGCCGGTGCCGACCTTGATCACCGAGTCGGCGGAGCCGAAACCGCGCTCGACAGTGACGTTGACACTGCGCCCGAAGTAGCCTTTTTCACGTGCGAAATACAAGGGCGCATCGACACTCTGCAACAGCCAGCTGGTGGTGAACTTCACTTCGCGTACTTGTTGGGCGCGCACCAGCGGCGCGCTGGCGGCAAGCAAGGGGGCGGCGGCGGCGGCGCCCAAAAACGAACGTCTTTGCATGGCATTTCCTCGAGTTGAAAAATGGATGGCACGGCACGCGAAGCTCGTCGGCGTGACGGCGTTACGGCACAGGTATTGCAAGCTTCATGCCGAGCACGGCAAGCGCTGCAGATGGGAAAACCCTGGGCGCAGACCGGTAGTGACGGACCAGACCCGCGAAAGAAAAACGATGAATGCACCCCACACGAGTGCGCGCGCAAAGGCACAAGCGATCGCCATCGGCGCCCTCACCGCGCGCGAATCGATTGGCGCAGCGCTCGCCGCCATTGCCAACGCCGACGGACACATCAATGCCTTCACCACCGTTCTGCGGGAACAGGCTTTGGCGGACGCGGACGCGATCGACACCGCGCAGGCGCGGGGCGCGGTATTGCCACCCTTGGCAGGGGTACCGTTTGCCGCCAAGAACCTGTTCGACATCGCCGGCATTACGACCCTGGCCGGTTCGAAGATCAACCGCGAGCTTGCGCCCGCAAGCACCGATGCGACCGCCGTGGCGCGCCTGCGCGCAGCCGGCGCGATTCTGGTCGGCGCCACCAACATGGATGAATACGCGTTCGGCTTCACCACCCGCAACACCCACTACGGCCCGACACGCAACCCACACGATCCCGCATGTATCGCCGGTGGTTCCTCCGGCGGGTCCGCAGCCGCGGTGGCCGCCGGCATGGTGCCGCTGGCATTGGGCACCGACACCGGCGGCTCGGTGCGCGTGCCAGCGGCGCTGTGCGGCATCTACGGCATCAAGCCCACCTTCGGCCGCGTTTCGAGACGCGGGGTGTTTCCTTTTTCATCGAGCATGGACCATGTGGGCGCATTCGCGCGCTCGGTTGCCGATCTGGCACTCGCCTACGACCTGTTGCAGGGGCCGGATGCGGCTGATCCGGCGGCGAGCACCCGTGCGGCGCAACCGGTCGGGCAATTGATCGACACGGGCATCGAGGGTTTCCGTTTTGCGCGTGCCGGCGGCTACTTCGAAAAAAATATCGGCCCGCAAACCCGCGCCGCGGTCGGCGCGGTGGCGGCCGCAATCGGCGTCACGACCACGGTGACGTTCGCCCAAACGGAACTCGCTCGCGCCGCCGCGTTCCTCTTGAGCCCGGCCGAAGGCGCGCAATTGCACCGCGCCAACCTGACCCGCCGCGCCCACGACTTCGACCCGGTGATTCGCGACCGCCTGCTCGCGGGGCTCATCACACCGGCGGCCTGGCTGTTGCAGGCGCAGCGCTTTCGCCGCTGGTACCACGCACAGGTGTTGCAGGTGTTGCAGGCGCACGATGTGGTGATCGCCGGGGCTACGCCGTGGCCGGCGTTCCGGATCGATGCCGAGACCATCATGCTCAACGGCGAGACCATTGCCGCAGGCCCGAATACCGGCATGCTGACGCAGCCGTTTTCCTTCATCGGCGTGCCGGTGCTGGTGGTGCCGGTGCTGCTGCCAGGATCGCTGCCGGTGGGCGTGCAGTTGATCGCCGCGCCGTGGCGCGAAGAAGCCTTGTTTCGCGTCGCCGCCCGGCTGGAGTCGCCGGGCGTGACCTCGTGCATTTCATTGCATGTTGTTCCCGAAGACCTTTGAGAAAACGCTGAATGAGTCCCTGGAATGCAGACTGTCGAACGGAGGCTCGTTTGAATTCAAGCGGTTGCAAAAGCAGCATTCTCAAGCTGCGGACTTATTCAGTGTTTCCTTGAGGGTCGGCCTCTCAGACCGGGGTCGCGTGCGCCGTCACCGCTTCCAGCACCCGCACGCCGCCGGGACCGACGACTTCACTTTTGACGACGGCGAAGCTGCGGCCGGTGTGAATCGCGATCGAACGGCATTCCAGGAACGCACCTTTGCCGGGGCTCAAGAACCATGCCGAAAGGTTGGCAAGAATGGTATGGCGCGGCACCGCGGCCATCGCCGTGTGCGCGGCCAAGCCCAGCAGGATGCCGCCTTGCACATGGCCGACACGGTTGGCCATGTGCGCGCCGGTGGCAACCCGGCACAGCGCGCCGTCGCCGTCCGCCTGCGGCACCAGCCCCCAGAAGCGTCGCAGAAAGGACGCCTCTGCATGAACATGATCGGCCAGCGCGGCGTCGCATGCGGCAAGGATCGATCGTTCGCGTGCATCCAGGTCCGCCTCGGTAAGCGGCGTTGGCGCTGCGCGATTTGCGTCCTGCCAGGGCAGGGGCGCCAGCACGCGGCCACCGGGTGGCGGCGGCAGGCGCACGAACGAAGCGCTGCCATGGCATACCGGCACCCCGCCCACTTGAGCGCTGCCGCGCGCAAGCAACTGCCCTGCCGCATCGCCTGCGGTGGCGCCTTCAAACATCGCCTCGACCTGCAGGTCGCCGCGGAGTGCCACGCCGGTGAATTGCACATGCAAATGTGTGGTCGCGATGCGTTCGCCAGGCTGGATGAACATTCGCGTCGGTGTCGCCAGCGCCGCATCGAGGGTCATCAGCACCGCGGTCAGTTCCAGTTGACCTTGGAGGTCGGTGCATTGCGGCGCGGCTGGAATGGTCACGCTGGCGCTACCCTTGCCGATGCGCGGCCAGGCGGTATCGAGAAAAAAGCCGGTGAAGCTGAATCCGGGAACGCGGTCGCGCGCCATGCCGGCCAGCACGCTGGCACGGATCCGATCAGCCCCTTGCCGCATGCGGACCCTGCTTCAGTCCGGCTTGATGCCGGCGCGCTTGATCACCGCTGCCCACTTGGTCATTTCACTCTTGACGAAAGACCCGAACTGCTCCGGTGTGCCCGGACCCACTTCCGCCCCCTGGCCCAGCAGGCGCTCGCGCGTTGCCGCATCGGAGAACGCACGCACGGTATCGGCGTTGATCTTCACGACGATCTCGCGCGGCGTGGCCGCCGGCGCCCAGATGCCGGCCCATGAGTAGGCTTCGTAGCCTGGCACACCGGCTTCGATCATGGTCGGCAGCTCAGGCACCAGCGCGGAGCGCTTGGGGCTGCCGACAGCCAACGCCTTGACGCGCCCGCTCTTCAGATGCGGCAGGGCGGTGGGCCCGTCGGAAAACATCAGCTGCACCTGACCGGCCAACAGATCGGTCATCGCCGGCGCGCTGCCGCGGTACGGAATGTGCAGCATGAAGACGCCGGCCTTCTCCTTGAACAGTTCGCCGGCCAGATGGGTGCCGCCGCCGTTGCCGGCCGAACTGTAGGCCAGCCGCCCCGGATTGGCCTTGGCATACTTGACGAGTTCGCGAACATTCGATGCCGGCACCGACGGGTGGGCGCACAGGATGATCGGAAACTGCGCGCCGAACATCACCGGGGTGAAATCCTTTTCCAGATCGTACGGCAGCTTGTTGCCGAAG
>JAYTDE010000206.1:0-4727 GCA_043736195.1 Burkholderiales bacterium
GCCAAGGCAAAAAACTCAAGCGAAACAGCCATCCCGGCTTCCAATGGCCAAGATGCAGCGCAGCAGGGCAGGATGGCAGGCGATTTCAACTTGATCCCGATTCGGGAGCATGCTAGCATCTCCTCATGCGCGTCATTGCTCTCTCCACGTTGCGTGAGTTCTGGCGCAAGCATGCATCGGCTCAAGTGCCTCTGCGGAACTGGTATGCCGAAGCCAGTCGCGCAAGCTGGAAAAGTCCTGCCGATATCAAGCAGGCGCATCGCGGCGCCAGCTTTGTGTCAGGCGAGCGCGTGGTGTTCAACATCAAAGGCAATGACTACCGCCTGATCGTGGCCATGCGTTACCGGAGCCAGATCATGTATGTACGGTTTGTCGGAACGCATCGCGAATACGACAAAGTGGATGCGGCGACTGTGTGAGGAATCAAATGGAACTCAAACCGATTCGTAACAAGAAGGAACATCAGGCGGCGCTCAAGGAGATTGAAGCGCTCTGGAACGCAAAGGACGGCACAGTGGAGTCAGACCGCCTGGAAGTGCTTGCCTTGCTGGTCGAACGCTACGAACAGGAACACTTCCCGATTCCCAACCCCGACCCGATCGATTTCATTCATTACGTGATGGAGGCGCGCGGTCTGGTGCGCAAGGACCTTGAGCCCTTCATCGGCTCGCGCGCGCGCGTGGCCGAGGTGCTCAATCGCGTGCGCCCGCTGTCGCTGGAAATGATCCGCAGCCTTGCGGAAGGCTTGGAGATTCCTGCCGATGTGTTGATACAGAGATACAAATTGGCAGCCTGAGTTCTATCCTCCCGGATCCGGGGCAGGGGGCCAATCTCTCGATCGAGGGCGGGCGTGTTGATCCGGTGTTTCGACTACGAGATCAACAACAAGGGGCGGCAAACCCGGGATGTAGTGCGGGCGCATCGCAATCCGCAAGATGGTGCCGAATGAGTTTGCGATGCTGCGGTCGGCGATTTCCGGCACGCCGCCGTCGATCTCGCCTTGCCGGTCACAAGACGCGAACCACAGCCTAATACGCGACGCTGCGCGGTGGACCGGCGCTGACTGTGGCCATCATTGCATCAAGATGCGCCTTGAGGCGCTCCGCCTTCAGTTCACGCGCCGCGGGGTCGTCCCACAGGTTGTCGAATTCGCCGGGGTCGTTCTGCAGGTCGTATAGCTCGCCGATGCGATGGCCGTGATAGACCACGCTCTTGTAGCGGCCGTCGAACACCATCGAGCCGTGTGTGTGGTCGGAGTGCGCCGGGCCGCCGATCGAATCCTTGAATTCGGCGACCACGCAGTCCTTGTGCCGGTGCGCCTCGGCGCGCCCTTCAAGCAAGGGCAGGAGCGAGCGGCCCTGCATCGATTCGGGCACCGGCAGGCCGGCGGCTTCGAGCAGGGTCGGCGCCACATCCACCGATTCGACCAGCGCCTCGCTTTGCAGGCCTTGCTTGAAGCGCCCCGGCCAGGAAAAAATCATCGGGACGCGCACCAAGCCCTCGAAGAAGCGGCAACCCTTGAGGATCAGGCCGTGATCGCCGAGCAGTTCACCATGGTCGCTCATGTAGACGATGATGGTGTTGTCCAGTTGCCCGCTGTCGCGCAGGGCGTCGACGATGCGCTTGAACTGGTCGTCGATCAGCATGATCATGGCGTAGTAGTTGGCCTTGACCTCGAGCGCATCGTAGGCGGCCGGTGGCGCCGAGGCCACCAGATCGTGCTCCTGTTCGACCACCGGGCTGGCCGTTCTGCGCACGCGCGGGTCGACCGCGACCTTGGTCTGCTGGTCGATCGCCGCAAATGCCTTCTGGCACTCGATGTCGCTGTCGCGGAACAGTGGGGACGGCAATGATTCGGCCTTGACCTTCGCCAGGTACTCGGCCGGCGCGTCGAAGGGTGCGTGGGGATCGAACGGGTTCAATGACAAAAGCCACGGTCCATCGCGCTGCTCGGTGACAAAGCGGATCGCCATTTCCGAGACCCAGGTGGTCTGGTGATACTCGGCCGGCACACCGGCGCCGCAGAAGTGGTTGACCGGCGCGTAGAGCTCCACCGGGTCGACTTTCTTTTCGTGGCGCAGCCAGGTTTCGTAGTCGTGGCCGCGCGCGGAGTCCGGCGTCGGATGGTGGCTCCAAAGGAACATGCGGTAACCGTCGTCGGGCCGCTTCTCGTGGTATTTCGCCGCACTCAAGTGCAGCTTGCCGACCAGCCCGCAATCGTAGCCGGCGTCGGCGAAGATACGGGTGACCAGCTTTTCGTGCGACGGGAAGTAAGCGTTGCCGTTGCGATATACGTGGTGGCTGGCCGGATAGCGCCCGGTCAGGAAACTGGCGCGCGAGGGGGTGCAGATCTGGCTTTGCGAATAGGCACGCTTGAAGGCGACGCCGCTTGCGCACAGCGCATCGAGGTTGGGGGTGGCGATGTGCGGTTGGCCGAGCGCGCGAATGGTGTCGTAGCGCTGCTGGTCGGCGCAGTACCAGAGGATGTTGGGACGAACTGACATTTCAATCGCGTCGGCTTATTCGAACTTTATGCCGGCATCCTTGACGATGCGGCCGATCTTCTCGGTCTCGCTTTTAAGGTGGTCGGCGAATTGTTGCGGCGTGCCGCTGCGCGCGGCTAAGCCCAGCCCGCTCAAGCGCTCGCGAATTTCAGGTAATGCGGCGATCTGCCTGAACTCCTCGTTGAGGCGGTTGATCGCCTCGGCCGGGGTGCCGGCCGGCGCCAGGAAGCCCCACCAGTTGGTGAATTCGAAACCCTTGACGGTTTCACCGATGCCCGGCGTATCCGGCAGCGCCGGCAAGCGCGGGCCGGTCACCGCCACCGCTTTCAGGCGCCCGCCCTTGACCTGGCCGAAGGCGGCGCCGTCGACCAGGAAGTCGATCTGCTCGCCGATCAGTGCGGTCACCGCCTGCGCGCCACCCTTGAACGGCACATGCAGGAAGCTTGCCCTGGTCATCGATTGCACCAGTTCCATCGCCATGTGGCTGGGCGAGCCGATGCCCGAGGTGCCGTAAGTCACCTTGTCCGGTTGCGCGCGGGCGCGCGCCAGCAGATCATCGAAGCTGGCCGAGGGCGACTTCGGATTGACCGTGACCACGATCGAGACGCCGGTCACCAGGCCGATCGGCGCGAAATCCTTGACCGGGTCATACGGTCGGTTCGGAATAGCGTGGTTGGCGATCACCATCGAGCCCAAGTCACCGATGACGATGGTGTAGCCGTCAGGGGGCGACTTGGCGGCAACCCCGACCCCGAGCGTGCCGGTAGCGCCACCGCGGTTGTCGAACACCACCGGCTGGCCGACGCGCTCGGCAAGCTTCTGGCCGAAGATGCGCGCGACGATGTCGGTGTTGCCGCCTGGCGCGTAGGGCACGATCAGCTTGATCGGGCGCGACGGAAAGGCCTGGGCGAAAGTGTTGGTGGCCAAGCTGCTAACGACGAGCGCGGCAGCACCGATGAGCAATCGGCGCAATGGTTTCTGCATGGGGCTTTCCCTCAAGTTCATTGGTCGGTGAAGGCGGTGCGCACTTGCGCGGTGGCATCGGCGGCCGCGGCTTCGCCGGTTTCCACCACTACCTGCTCGATGTGCCCGCTGAAGCGGAACGGCGAGACGTAGTCCGCGGTGACCGGCACGCCGGAGTCGTAGCCGCAGCACAGGCCCTCGCCGGAGGTCTCGATCACCGCAGGGATCGTGCGCGGAATCTCGCCTTCGCCCACCTGTATTCCATTGACGAAGAGGGCGCCACGGCCCTGGTGTTCGCCGCTGCGGGTGAAGCGGAACTGCAGCAGCGCCTTGCCCGCCGGCAGATCTTCGTCGGAGCTGACACGGTATTCAGCGAGGCCCAGGTAGTTGTGCACGTAGATCAGGCGCCGGTTCTTGACATACAGCGAGTAGCCGGCGAACCAGCTGCCGTGCGCCAGCAGCACGCCCTCGGCGCCACCTTGCGGGATTTCGACCTCGGCTGTGATGCTGTGCGAACGGTTCTTCAGATTGACCGCGGTGTATTCGAACTGCGCCGCCATGCCGGGGTAGTAGACGTGGCGGTTGCCCTGCGAAACGGTGGAGGGCTTGCGTTCGCCCATGCGCAGCTGCATGCGCGAATCCAGCGGCAGAACGTTGTATTTGCCGGCCTCGATCCACCAAAATTCAATCATTTCCTTCAACTTTTCCGGATGCTGGTCGGCGAGGTTATTGCTCTCGGAAAAGTCTTCGGCCACGTGGTAGATCTCCCACTTCTGCGCGTCGAGCATCGCCTCGGTCATGAAGTCGCCCTGCGGCTGCTCGACCACCGCCTTCCAGCCGTCCGCCCACAAGGCGCGCGAGCCGATCATCTCGTAGTACTGCACACCCTTGGCGGTCGGCGCCGCCGCATCGTTGAAGGTATGGGCGAAGCTCGTCCCTTCGAGCGGGCGCTGCGGGATGCCGTTCAACACCCTGGGCGCTTGCAAGCCAAGCGCGTCGAGCAGGGTCGGGGTGATGTCGACCACGTGCGCGTACTGGCCGCGCACCTCGCCTCGTGCCTTGATGCCCTTTGGCCAGTGCACGATCAATGGGTCGCTCATACCGCCCTGGTGCAGGTAGCGTTTCCAGCGCCGCAGCGGCGTGTTGCCGGCCCAGGCCCAGCCCCAGGCATAGTTGGTGAACGACTTGATGCCGCCCCAGTCATCGAGGTGCTTGAGATTGTCCTCGATGGTCGGTTCGATGCGGTTGGGGAACTGGCAT
>JAYTDE010000207.1:0-3770 GCA_043736195.1 Burkholderiales bacterium
GTTGATCATCGGATCGAGGATGTCGATGCCCTCCAGCACCATCGAGGCGCCGTTGGCCAGGTATTCCTGCAGGATGCCCTTGTTGAGAAACGGCGCTTCGGCGGTCTGGATCACCTTGTGCCCGACCGCGGGCGCGCAGTCGACCGCCTTGCCCTGCCAGTACATCGTGAAATAGGTCGGTAGCAGCAGCGGGTTGTTGAGGTGTCCCTGCAGGTGTTCGAGGGTGAAAAACGCCGGCTTGCTGATCAGCCCCGGAGCGTGCACGAAGTCCTGGTCCGCAGGCAGCTTGAGTGCGGTCTTATAATAGAAATCGCGCAATTGCCTGAGTTGCGGGGAGAGTTCCATGGGGTGCTTGCAGCGCTGCATGCGCCGGAGTAAGTGGCTACGTCAGGCATGATAACAAGCATAGCCGCTGGCTGAAAACCTTCTGGTCCCGCCTTGGATTTTCTCTACACCTTTCCCACCGTCAGCGCGCCCAACCCGCAGGGCGCGATCACCCTTGACTGGGGCGGGCGCGACCCGTACCGCCAGTCGTACCCGATCGTGGCCAACGGCGCCACCGCCTACCCGCAATTGCTGCCCGGCGCGTTTTCGGCGGCGGAGTGCGCACAGGTGATCGCGCTGGGAGCGGCGCGCCTGAAAACGACGGCGACGGTGGATCAGCGCAGCGACCTGGCCTCGCGCGACTACCGCGTAAGCGACATCGCCTGGATCGAGCCGGACGGCGATGCGCAGTGGTTGTTTCACCGTCTGGCGCTGTTGTTCACGCAGGTCAACGCCTCCTACAGGTTCGAACTGCTCGGTTTTGTCGAGGCGCTGCAATTCACCTGCTACGCACCCGGCCAGTACTTCGGCTGGCATGTCGACATCGGCGGCGACGATACCGCCTCGCGCAAGCTTTCGCTCACCGTGCAGTTGTCCGATCCGGCCGATTACGACGGTGGCGACCTCACGTTTCACGGCGCCGCCGAGATGCCGATCGCGCGACACCGCGGTTGCGCGACGTTTTTCCCGTCCTACCTGGCGCACCAGGTCACGCCGGTGACCCGCGGCTTGCGCCGCTCGCTGGTGGCTTGGGCCTACGGACCGGCGTTTCGCTAGGGCTGGGCTGGATCCACCCGGCGTGCGAGGCCGGAACCGGTTCCAGACCCGGTTTGCCGTTATCCTTGACAGCTCGTTACTTGAAATCTAAAGTATTTTCGATGGAAGACCCGTTGCAGCCATTTGCGGACAAGGCGGAAGCGATCCCGCTGGACCACGAAACGCGCGTGCATGGCGACGACCATGAGGCCTTGCGCCTGTGGCTGCGCTTGCTGACCTGTACCAACTTGATCGAAAGCGCGATTCGCGCCGATCTGCGCCGCGATTTCGACGTGACCCTGCCGCGCTTCGACCTGATGGCGCAGCTGTACCGGCATCCGGCCGGCCTAAAAATGGGCGAACTGTCGCAACGCCTGATGGTGACCGGTGGCAACGTGACCGGCATCGCCAACCAGTTGACCAGGGAAGGCCTGGTGGCGCGCGAGCCGGACCCCGCGGATCGGCGCGCCTGGCGCCTGCGCCTGACGGCGGCCGGACGCCAGGCTTTCGCACAAATGGCGGCCCTGCACGAGGGCTGGGTGATCGATCTCATGCGTGGCCTGGCCGACGCCGAGCATGCCCAGTTGTATGCCTTGCTGGGGCGCCTCAAGCGCACCCTCTCCGGCAATGCCGGCGCCTGAAACTCCCGCCAACCAGCTCTTCGCCTCGCCCAGCGTTCGCCGCCAACCCAGCCCTTGCCTGACCATCCCGAGGACCCCGCAATGCGCATGAATCCCGCCCCCGAGCATTCGTTCACCCATCGCCGCAGCTTCGCTGACTATCGCGCGCGCCATTTCGGCTTCGCGGCGCACGGCCAGGTGGCCACCATCACGCTTAACCGCCCGGAACGCAAGAACCCGCTGACCTTCGAGTCCTATGCCGAACTGCGCGATCTGTTTCGCGCGCTGCAGTACGCCACCGACATCAAGGTGGTGATCGTCACCGGCGCCGGTGGCAACTTCTGCTCTGGCGGCGACGTGCACGAGATCATCGGGCCGCTGACCAAGATGAAAATGCCGGAGCTGATGGATTTCACCCACATGACCGGTGACCTGGTGAAGGCCATGCGCCATTGCCCGCAGCCGGTGATCGCCGCCGTTGACGGCATCTGCGCCGGCGCCGGCGCGATCATCGCGATGGCCGCCGACCTGCGCCTGGGAACCCCGGCTGCGCGGACCGCATTTCTTTTCACCCGTGTGGGTCTGGCCGGCTGCGACATGGGCGCCTGCGCGATCCTGCCGCGCCTGATTGGCCAGGGACGTGCTGCCGAGTTGTTGTTCACCGGGCGCGCGATGAGTGCTGAAGAGGGCGAGCGCTGGGGATTTTTCAACCGTCTCGTAGCCGCCGATGCGCTGGCGGCCGAAACGCGGCAACTGGCCGACAGCCTGGCCGCCGGCCCCACCTTCGCGCACGGCGTGACCAAGGCGCAATTGCACAAGGAATGGGACATGGGGGTGGATGAAGCAATCGAGTCGGAAGCGCAGGCGCAGGCGATCTGCATGCAGACCGAGGATTTTCACCGCGCCTATCACGCCTTCGTGGCCAGGCAAAAGCCGGTTTTCGAAGGCAACTAAGAGGCGCCGGCCGCCGTCACCATCAACCCAACGGGCACTCGCAGGCATGGACTCAAGCTATCTGGATTGGCCTTTTTTCGAACCGGCGCACCGCGCGTTGGCCGAGCGCATCGACGCCTGGGCCGGCGCCGGCTTGGCCGGCATCACGCATGGCGAATCCGGCGCCGGCGGGCGCGCGGCCACCGACGCGGCCTGCCGCGAACTGGTGCGGCGCCTCGGCGCCTGCGGCCTGACCCGCTACGCGGTACCGCAAGCGCATGGGGGCGAGCTGCCGACGCTCGAATCGCGCTCGCTGTGCGTGATTCGCGAGCACCTGGCCTATCACGACGGGCTGGCGGATTTCGCGTTTGCCATGCAGGGCCTGGGGTCGGGCGCGATCGCGCTGGCCGGCAGCCCGGCGCTCAAGGGGCGCTGGCTGCCGCGCGTGGCCGGCGGCGCGGCGATCGCGGCGTTTGCCTTGTCCGAGCCGGATGCCGGTTCGGACGTCGGTGCCATGCGGTCCAGCGCGCGGCGCGACGGCGATGCCTGGGTGCTCGACGGCAGCAAGACCTGGATCTCCAACGGCGGCATCGCGGATTTCTACTGCGTGTTTGCCCGCAGCGACCCCGGGTCACGTGGCGCCAAGGGTATCAGCGCCTTCGTGGTGGATGCCGGCACACCAGGCCTTGCCATCAGCGGGCGCATCGACGTGATCGCACCGCATCCGCTGGCCACACTCAGCTTCGAGCACTGCCGCATCCCGGCCACCAACCTCCTGGGTAGCGAAGGTGGCGGCTTCAAGCTGGCGATGCAGAACTTGGACATCTTTCGCAGTTCGGTGGCCGCCGCCGCCCTGGGCTTCGCGCGCCGCGCGTTCGACGAGGCCCTGCGCCGCGTCAAGACACGGCGCATGTTTGGCGCCACCCTGGGGGACCTGCAATTGACGCAGGCGGCGATCGGCGAGATGGCGACTATGATCGATGCGGCAGCGCTCCTGACCTACCGCGCCGCCTGGCTGCGCGACGTCAAGGGCATACGCACCACCGGCGAGGCGGCGATGGCCAAGATGACCGCGACCGAAAACGCGCAGGCGGTGATCGATCGCGCGGTGCAGTTGTTCGGCGGCCTGGGGGTTAC
>JAYTDE010000208.1:0-3929 GCA_043736195.1 Burkholderiales bacterium
AGGGTGGTCCAGAACGATCGGACCTTGGACCGTCGAAAATGGTCACGAATCGCATTCTGCAGAATGCGCTGAAACAGCAGTGGCAATTCTTCGGACGGACGATCGCCATACTTCTCGGCCAGCCGCATCATCGAATCCTGGACGATGTCGAGGGAGGATTCGTCGTTACGTACAGCGAACACGGCCTGCTTGAAGGCACGGCGCTCGGCTCCGGCGAGGAAATTCGACAGTTCTTGTGGGGTGGCCAGGGCGCTTACTCGAGGATTTTTCGATGTTTTGCTGTCGAATTATGCACCAAAACCGCATTTTTCCCAGCGCGGCAGCAGGGATTTCCGTCGTGCGTTATCCTCTTTGACCGAACGTTGCAAAAGCCTTATAATCCGCGCCGTTAGAGGCCCACAAGGCCGCAAGACGCCCGTTTCGACACCTTACCCGAGAATGTGTCGCGGCGGCTCCGCTACCGGTGGTTCCGGCAGATTCGCCGGGTCTTCCGTCCTGATTTGCTTCAACAGAGCGAAGTCGTTGCGTGGTTTGTGGATTTTCCACAAGTCCGGAGGTCCTTTTCAGCTCTCTTTGAGGCTATTCAACCATGTCAGCAAACGAAGAACTCTCAGGCGCCGAAATTGTCGTGCGTTGCCTGCAAGAGGAAAAGGTCGAACATGTGTTCGGCTATCCTGGTGGCGCTGTTTTGTACATCTACGATGCCTTGTTCAATCAGGACAAGGTGAAACACATTTTGGTGCGCCACGAGCAGGGCGCGGTGCACGCGGCCGACGCCTATGCGCGCTGTTCCGACAAGGTCGGTGTTTGCCTGGTGACTTCTGGACCGGGCGTAACCAATGCAGTAACCGGCATCGCCACCGCTTACCTCGATTCAATCCCGATGGTGGTGTTGACCGGCCAGGTGCCGACGCACGCGATCGGCATGGACGCGTTTCAGGAATGCGACACCGTCGGCATCACCCGGCCGATCGTCAAGCACAACTTCCTGGTCAAGGACGTGCGTGATCTCGCCACCACCATCCGCAAGGCCTTTTACATCGCCCGCACCGGCCGCCCGGGTCCGGTCCTGGTTGACATTCCCAAGGATGTAAGCGCCCAGAAAACCGCGTTTCACTACCCGGCGGAGGTGCCGATGCGCTCGTATAACCCGGTCGTCAAGGGGCATACCGGGCAGATAAAAAAAGCGGTGCAGATGATTCTCGCCGCCAAGCGGCCGATGATTTACACCGGCGGCGGCGTGATCCTGTCGGACTCGGCTGCGGAATTGAACCAGTTGGTTGACATGCTGGGCTACCCCTGCACCAATACGCTGATGGGCCTGGGTGCCTACAAGGCCTCCGACCGCAAGTTCGTCGGCATGCCTGGCATGCATGGTACCTACGAAGCCAACCTGGCGATGCAGAACTGCGACGTATTGGTTGCTATCGGCGCGCGCTTCGACGATCGCGTGATCGGCAACCCGGCAGACTTCGCCAAGCATGCGCGCCAGATCATCCACATCGACATTGATCCCTCATCGATTTCCAAACGCGTCAAGGTCGACGTGCCGATCGTAGGCGACGTCAAGGAAGTGATGCAGGAATTGATCCGCCAGATTTCGGCATCCGAGATCAAGCCTGACATCAAGGCGCTGGCCGACTGGTGGAAGCAGATAGAGGAGTGGCGCACCAAAGACTGCCTCAAGTACGATCGTGCGAGCGTAAAGATCAAGCCGCAGTTCGTGATTGAAAAGCTGTGGGAGCTCACCGGTGGCGACGCCTACATCACGTCCGACGTGGGTCAACACCAGATGTGGGCCGCGCAGTTCTACCATTTTGACAAGCCGCGCCGCTGGATCAATTCCGGAGGCCTGGGAACCATGGGTGTGGGTCTGCCCTACGCCATGGGCGTGCAGATGGCCCATCCGGAGGCCACCGTGGCCTGCATCACCGGCGAAGGCTCGATCCAGATGTGCATCCAGGAACTGTCGACCTGCAAGCAATACCGCCTGCCAGTCAAGGTGCTGAGTCTCAACAACGGCTATCTCGGCATGGTGCGCCAGTGGCAGCAGATCGAGTACGGCAGTCGCTACTCCGAGTCATATGTCGAAGCGCTGCCGGATTTCGTCAAGTTGGCCGAGGCCTACGGACATGTCGGCATGCAGATCACCAAGCCTGGCGACGTTGAAGGCGCGATTCGCGAATCCTTGAAACTCAAGGACCGCACCGTGTTCATGGATTTCCTGACCGACCCTAAGGAAAACGTGTGGCCGATGGTGCAGGCGGGCAAGGGCCTGGCCAGCATGCTGTTGGGTTCGGAGGAGTTGTGATGCGACATATCATTTCGATTCTTCTGGAGAACGAGGCTGGCGCCTTGTCGCGCGTGGCCGGCTTGTTTTCGGCGCGTGGCTACAACATCGAAACCCTGACCGTTGCGCCGACCGAGGATGCGTCGCTTTCGCGCATGACGATTGTCACCAAGGGGTCGGATGACGTGATCGAGCAGATCACCAAGCACCTGAACCGCTTGATCGAGGTGGTCAAGGTGGTCGATCTGTCGGATGGCGCGCACATCGAGCGTGAACTGATGCTGGTGAAGGTACGTGCCACCGGCAAGGAACGCGACGAGATGAAGCGCATGGCGGAGATTTTTCGTGGTCGCATCATCGATGTCACCGACAAGACCTATACCATCGAGCTGACCGGCGATGTGGCCAAGCTCGACGCTTTCATCGAGGCGATCGATCGCGCCCTGATTTTAGAGACCGTGCGCACTGGCGTGTCCGGCATTGGTCGCGGCGAACGTGTATTGAAGGCCTGAGTTTTTGACGCGGGCAGGCGTAGGGCGGGCGAACTAGAATCCGCTTCCCTTGCCGCGCAATCCGCGAACCCCGCGTCTGACGACGTTTATTCACTAGAGAGGAGATTTTCATGAAGGTTTATTACGACAAGGACGCCGACCTGAGCCTGATCAAGGGCAAGAAGGTATGTATCGTCGGTTACGGCTCACAGGGCCATGCGCATGCGCAGAACCTCAACGATTCGGGTGTCAAGGTGGTGGTCGGCGTGCGCAAGGGCGGTCCGTCGTGGGACAAGGTCAAGAAGGCCGGTCTCAAGGTGAGCGAAGTGGCCGAAGCGGTCAAGGGCGCCGATTTCGTCATGATGCTGATGCCCGACGAGCATATCGCGGCCACTTACAAGTCGGAGGTCGAACCGAACATCAAGAAAGGCGGCACACTGGCGTTTGCCCACGGCTTCAATGTGCATTATGGCCAGGTCACGCCGCGTGCCGATCTCGATGTGGTGATGATCGCGCCGAAGGCGCCGGGCCATACCGTGCGCTCGACTTATGCGGCCGGCGGCGGTGTGCCGATGCTGATCGCAATTCACCAGAACCCCAGCAAGAAGGCACGCGATCTGGCACTTTCGTACGCGGCGGCGATCGGTGGCGCGCGCGCCGGCGTGATCGAAACCAATTTCCGCGAAGAGACCGAGACCGACCTGTTCGGCGAGCAGGCGGTGTTGTGCGGCGGTACGGTGGAACTGATCAAGACCGGCTATGAAGTTCTGGTCGAAGCCGGCTATGCGCCCGAGATGGCCTACTTCGAATGTCTGCACGAGTTGAAGCTGATCGTCGACCTGATCTACGAAGGCGGCATCGCCAACATGAACTACTCGATCTCCAACAATGCGGAGTATGGCGAGTATGTGACCGGCCCGCGCATCATCACTGAAGAGACCAAGAACGTGATGCGTCAGGTGTTGAAAGACATCCAGACCGGTGAGTATGCCAAGAGCTTCATTCTCGAGAACCGCGCCGGCGCACCAACCCTGCTGTCCCGTCGCCGCCTCGGTGCCGAGCATTCGATCGAGATCGTCGGCGAGAAACTGCGCGCGATGATGCCCTGGATCAAGCAAAAGGCGCTGGTCGACCGTTCGCGCAACTGA
>JAYTDE010000209.1:0-2487 GCA_043736195.1 Burkholderiales bacterium
GGCCCAAGGTGTCGCTGCTCGAAGGCGAGGTGATCGACAGCATGTTCATGAGCAAGAAGGCGCTGTGCGAATTCTTCGAGCGCGAGATCGAGCACACCAAAAAGAACGGCCTCTTGTTCTCGCTGCACGTGAAGGCCACGATGATGAAGGTGTCGCACCCGATCGTGTTCGGCCACGCGGTCAAGGTGTTCTACAAGGACTTGTTCGCCAGGCACGGCAAACTGTTCGACGAACTGGGCGTGCATGTGAACAACGGCTTTTCCAGCGTGCTGGAGAAGATCAAGACGCTGCCGGAGGCCAAGCGCGCCGAGATCGAGGCCGACATCCGCGCCTGCGAGGCGGCCCGCCCGGCGCTGGCGATGGTCGATTCCGCCAAGGGCATCACCAACCTGCATGCGCCCAACGACGTGATCGTCGACGCCTCGATGCCGGCGATGATCCGCGTCGGCGGCATGATGTATGGCCCGGACGGCAAGCTGCACGAAACCAAGGCCGTGATTCCCGAGAGTACCTTCGCGCGCATCTACCAGGAGGTGATCAATTTTTGCAAGACCAACGGCGCCTTCGATCCGCGCACCATGGGTACGGTGCCCAACGTCGGCCTGATGGCGCAGCAGGCCGAGGAGTATGGCTCGCACGACAAGACCTTCGAGATTCCCGAGGACGGCGTGGCGCGGATTGTCGACGACCACGGCCACGTGCTGCTGGAGCAGAATGTGGGTGTGGGCGACATCTGGCGCATGTGCCAGACCAAGGACGCGGCGGTGCGCGACTGGGTCAAGCTGGCGGTCACGCGCGCGCGCCAGTCCAACACGCCGGCGGTGTTCTGGCTGGACGAATACCGGCCGCACGAGAACGAAATCATCAAGAAAGTGCGCCGCTACCTCAAGGACCACGACACCACCGGGCTGGACATCCAGATCATGTCGCAGGTGCGTTCGATGCGCTTCACCCTGGAACGGGTGATCCGCGGCAAGGACACCATTTCGGTCACCGGCAACATCCTGCGCGATTACCTCACCGACCTGTTCCCGATCATGGAACTGGGCACCAGCGCCAAGATGCTGTCGATCGTGCCGCTGATGGCCGGCGGCAGCCTGTTCGAGACCGGCGCCGGCGGCTCCGCGCCCAAGCATGTGCAGCAATTGATGGAAGAGAACCACCTGCGCTGGGATTCACTGGGCGAATTTCTTGCCATCGCCGTCTCGCTCGAAGACTTAGGCTTCAAGACCGGCAACAAGAAGGCGATGGTGCTGGCCAAGACTTTGGACGAAGCCACCGGCAAGCTGCTCGACAACAACAAGGGCCCCTCGCCCAAGACCGGCCAGCTGGACAACCGCGGCAGCCACTTCTACCTGACGCTCTACTGGGCGCAGGCACTGGCCGCGCAGACCGAAGATGCCGAACTCAAGGCGCGCTTCGCGCCGCTGGCCAGGACCCTGGCCGAGAACGAGAAGAAGATCGTCGACGAGTTGAACGCGGTGCAGGGCAAGCCCGCGGATATCGGCGGCTATTTCGTCTCCGACCCGGACAAGGCAGGCCCGGTGATGCGCCCCAGTCCGACCTTCAATGCGGCGCTGGCCGGCGCTTAGGAAAACGCTGAATAAGTCCCTGGCATGCAGGCTGGCGAACCGAAGCTCTTTCTATTTCAAGCTGTTGCAGAAGCGGCTTTCTCAACCTACGGGCTTATTCAGTGTTTCCTTGGCTGCCGGCTGTGAAATCAGAAAACCGCATGGTCGCCGCGTTGCGGCGCCGCGGCGCCGGCTATGACACGCGCGTAGAAATCAAATAGCGTTTTGCTGCCGGTCGCCGGCGTCGCGCCGGCGTCGCAGTGACCCGTCGCCGGATTGAGCAGCAGCATCGATTCACTCGCGTAGTAGCGGCCGATGCGCGCCAGTTCGGCCTTGTCGGCAAGCGCGGGTACGAGGCGCCCGGCCGCGGCCAGCACGACGATGATCGCATCGAGCATTCCCAGTGGCACTTGCTTGAAGCGCGGCGTGCGGCCAAGCAGCGCGAACAGATGCTCCCCCTGCTGCCGCGGCGTGATCGCCGGCCCCGGCCCGCCACCAGGCAGTATGCGATTGCGGCGCTTGTCGTCGTCCAGACAGTCGGCCAGGCAGGCGCCGAGATCATCGTCGCTGATCGACTTGCAAGCGGTCAGCGTACCGTCCCCGAACAGCAGATACGGCTTGCCGCGCCTGACCCGCTCGATCTGCCCGGACAATGACTTGAAAAACGCGGTCGGTCGCACGATCGAATACGCCATGCCGGATTCGACCAGCACTTTCTCGAACGCCAGTTTGGCATGCTGAAACGCCAGCCTGGGCTTTTGTACACAGATCGCCGAAAGCGGAACGAAGTGGGCAACGCCGGCCTTGCGCGCCGCCTCCAGTGCCCGCACTTGCGCACGGTGATCGATGGCCCATGCGTCCCTGGGCGTGCCGGTGCGCGAGGCCATGCAGGACACGATGGCGTCAAAACGCTCGC
>JAYTDE010000210.1:0-2652 GCA_043736195.1 Burkholderiales bacterium
GCGCACCGGTGCCGCCGGCGTGGCCCGGGCGATCCGCGACATGGTCGTGCGCGGCGCGCCGGCGATCGGCGTCGCCGCCGCTTACGGCATGGCGCTCGAAGCCGCGCGCCAGCGCCGGCGACCGATCGCCGCGGCGCGCCGCGCGCTGTCAAACGGGGCTGCGATGCTGGCGGCAAGCCGACCCACCGCCGTCAACCTGTTCTGGGCCCTGGAGCGGGTGCGCACCGCGATCGATGCTCACGACGGCGACAGCGAGCGCCTGTTCGCGGCCCTGCTGCGACTGGCGCGCCGCATGCATGCCGAAGACATCGCGATCAACCGCGCCATGGGACGGCACGGCGCAGCCTTGCTGCACCGAGGCGCGCGCGTCCTGACGCACTGCAACGCGGGGGCGCTGGCGACCGCCGGTTACGGCACAGCCTTAGGGGTGATGCGCGCGGCGCGCCGGAAGATCGCACAGGTCTGGGTCGACGAGACCCGCCCTTTTCTGCAGGGTGCGCGCCTGACGGCCTGGGAACTGATGCAGGAAGGCATCCCGTGCACGCTGATCACCGACAATATGGCGGCGCACTTCATGCAGCGAGGACAGGTCGACGCGATCCTTGTCGGCGCCGACCGGGTCGCGGCCAACGGCGATGTGGCCAACAAGATCGGTACCTACGCGCTGGCCGTGCTGGCGCGCCACCACAGCATTCCGTTCTACGTCGCCTGCCCGCTCTCGACCATCGACATGGCCACACCCGGCGGCGCCGGAATTCGAATCGAGGAACGCGCCGCTGCCGAGGTAACGGGCTACGCTGGCATGCGCTGGGCGCCGCTCGGCGTGGCGGTTGCCAACCCGGCCTTCGACGTGACTCCGGCCCGCCTTGTCACTGCGTTGATCACCGAACGCGGCGTGATCGACAAGCCGAACCGCGCGCGACTGCGCGAGCTTCTCGCGACATGATTGCGAAGCCGCGCGCGACCGCCGCTTGCGTATGGGCCTGCGTCGCATGGCTTGCGATGGCAGAGGCGGCTGCGGCGAGTTTTGACTGCAATCGCGCGCGCAGCAAGCTCAATCGCGTCATCTGCTCCGATTCCGCCTTGTCACGGCTGGACGAAACCGTGTGGAATACCTACGGCGAGCGTATCCGCGGCATGACCGCGCTGCAATACGCTCACGTGCGCGAACGTCATCTGCTCTGGCGCCGTTCGCGTGGCCTGTACGAAGCCACGGTTGAGGCACTGACGCATGAATACCGGAGCCACCTGGCCTGGCTGACCCATCCATTGCTCCTGCTCGAAGGCCGTTACCAACGTAGCGGTCTCGGTTCCTCCGCAGCGCACATCGAGGTCGAGGTCGACGTTCGCTCGCCGCAAGCACTTGAAGTGCGCGGCATGGCGACCATGCCGATGGCCGTCGCGTGGCAGGCGTCGGTGCGACACGACCCCGAGCCCGGTTGGTTGCCTGTACAGCCCGCGCGCGACTACGGTATGCGGCTGAGAATCCTTCCGCAGCTACTCGGCAATGGCGCGCCCCTGTCCGGGTCCTGCGAGTTCGATATCGCATTTGTCGAAGACCAGGCCGTGCTCACCGGCAAGGGCGAATGCGGCGCATACTTCGATGGCTCGTATGCCAGAACCCCGCGCGACTGACGGCGCACAAAACCCGCTGATGATGGAGTGATCATGAACAAGGAACGCAGCGGGCAGTTCATGCAAAAAGTGGTTGGCGATGTTGCCACCGCAATGGCGGCGGCACTGGTGCTGGCAGGTGATCAGGCCGGACTCTTCAGGGCAATGGCAGGCGCCGGTCCGCTGCGCGCGGCTGAACTTGCCGCCCGCTCGGGACTTCATGCACGCTATGCCGAGGAATGGCTGGCTGCGATGGCATGTGCCGGCTATGTCGACTATGACGGCAAGGCCGACACCTTCAACCTGCCGGAAGAACACGCGGTGTTTTTCACCGACCCTGCCTCCGAGTATTACCTGGGCGGTCTGTTCAGCGGACTGCCCGGCCTGATGGCGATGGCGCCGCAACTCGGCCGCGCATTCGCCAGCGGTGGCGGCATCAACTTCGCCGAATTTGGCGACCAGTTGCCCTTGGCGCTGGAGAGCATGAACCGCTCGGTGTACGAAAACCGCCTGGTACGTTCCTGGCTGCCGACCATGCCGACGGTGGTGGAAAAGCTGCAACAGGGCGGCCGCGCGATCGATGTCGGCTGCGGCACGGGCATCGTGCCGCTCACCCTGGCACGCGCGTTTCCGCAAGCGCAAATCGAAGGACTCGACCTCGATCCGCGTTCGATCGAGATCGCACGCGGCTACGCGCGCGCGGCCGGCCTGGCCGATCGCGTGCACTTCACCCAGGGTGCGGCAAGCACGCTTGGGACGCGTGGCAAATACGATTTCATCAGCACCTTCGACGTGATTCACGATCTGCCCGACCCGGCAGGTGCCCTGTGCGACATCCGCAACGCGCTGGCGGACGGCGGCACTTACCTGATGGTCGAGCCGCGCGTCGACGACAAACTCGAAAACAACCAGGGTAATCCGTTCGGGCGCATGCTCTATGCCATCAGTTGCCTGCACTGCGTACCGCAGTCGCTGGCGCAGGGCGGACCGGGACTGGGGGCGTGCTGGGGGCCGGCCAGGGCGCGTGCCATGGCGCTG
>JAYTDE010000211.1:0-5067 GCA_043736195.1 Burkholderiales bacterium
CTAACCCCACGCCAAGCTGAAATCCTCGAATTCATTCGCGATACCGTCAAGCGTACCGGCATGCCGCCCACGCGTGCCGAAATCGCCACCGTGTTCGGCTTTCGCTCGCCCAACGCCGCCGAGGAGCATTTGCGTGCGCTGGCGAAAAAAGGCGCGATCGAAATCGCCAGTGGCACCGCGCGTGGCATCCATCTGGCCGAGCAGCTCTCCGGGGCGATGCAATCGATCACCGCCTTGCCGTTGATCGGACAGGTGGCGGCCGGCAGCCCGATCCTGGCCGAGGAGAATGTCGAAAAGAACCTGCCGGTCGATCCCGGCATGTTCAAGCCCAAGGCCGACTACCTGCTCAAGGTCAAGGGCCTGTCGATGAAGGGTATCGGCATTCTCGACGGCGACCTGCTGGCGGTGCATGCGCAGCGCGATGCGCGCAACGGCCAGATCGTGGTTGCACGGATGGAGTCCGAAGTTACCGTCAAGCGCTTTTTCAAGAAAGGCCACCAGGTGCAACTGGTGGCCGAGAACCCCGATTTCGAGCCGATTGAAGTCGATCTGCGGCGCGATCCGTTCGAGATCGAGGGCCTGGGCGTCGGCGTAATCCGCACCGGTGGGCTGTAGGGCACTGCAGTCATCCGGCGGGCCGGCCAAGTGCGGCCCGTTCAGATGATCAACGCTTGGCGTACTGGGTGGCGCCGAATAGCGTTTCCTTGTCGCGGTCGTCCATCACCGGTTTGCGCAAATCCGCCAGCACCTTGATGCCGCGCTGCACCGCCGGGCGTTCACCAATGCCTTCGAACCAGCGCTTCAGGTGCGGATACGCATCCATGTTCTGCCCCTGACCCTTCCAGTTGCGCAGCCACGGCCAGATGGCCATGTCGGCGATGCTGTACGACTTGCCGGCGATGTAGGCGTTGTTGCCCAGTTGTTTGTCCATCACCCCATATAGCCGCCGGGTTTCATTGGTGTAGCGGTTGATCGCGTACTCGATCTTTTCCGGCGCATAGATGCGGAAGTGGTGGGTTTGCCCCAGCATCGGGCCGACCCCGCCCATCTGGAACATCAGCCACTGCAACGTGGCGAAACGCTCGCGGTCGGTCTTGCCAAGAAATTTCCCGGTCTTGCCGGCCAGATAGACCAGCATCGCGCCGGATTCAAACAGCGAGATCGGCTTGCCGTCCGGTCCGTCGGAGTCCGTCATGGCCGGGATGCGGTTGTTCGGGCTGATCGCCAGGAACGCCGGCTTGAACTGGTCGCCACGGCCGATATCCACCGGATGCGCGCGGTACGACAAGCGGCATTCCTCCAGCATGATGTGGATCTTGTGGCCGTTGGGCGTGGCCCAGCTGTAGACGTCAATCATCGGTTTGCCTTGTTCACGAACCGCGGGTGACCGGGATCTCGACCTTGTCAGCCGCGCCCGGGATTTTCATGTGCTTGGCCAGTTCGAGCTTGGCGATCATGACGCGGTGGACCTCATCCGGTCCATCGGCGAAGCGCAGGGTACGCTGATGCGCCCACAGGCTGGCCAGCGGAAAGTCGCCCGACACACCGGCGGCGCCATGCACCTGCATGGCCCAGTCGATGATCTTGCCGGCCATGATGGGCGCCAACACCTTGATCATGGCGATCTCGGTGCGCGCGATCTTGTTGCCCACCGTATCCATCATGTAGGCGGCCTTGAGCACCAGCAGGCGCGCCGAATCGATCATGATGCGCGCTTCGGCGATGCGCTCGTGGGTCACCCCCTGGTCGGAGACCAGCTTGCCGAAGGCAGTCCGGGTCAGGGCGCGCTTGCACATGAACTCCAACGCGCGCTCGGATGCGCCGATGGTGCGCATGCAGTGGTGGATGCGGCCCGGCCCCAGGCGCCCCTGCGCGATCTCGAAACCGCGGCCTTCGCCCAGCAGCATGTTGGTCACCGGGACACGCACGTCCTTGAACACCATCTCGGCATGGCCGTGCGGCGCGTCGTCGTAACCGAACACGGTTAAGGGCCGGATGATGGTGACACCGGGCGTGTCGCGCGGCACCAGGATCATCGACTGCTGCGAGTGGCGGGCAGCGGTCGGGTCGGTCTTGCCCATGAAAATGAAGATCTTGCAGCGCGGGTCGGGGGCGCCGGACGACCACCATTTGCGGCCGTTGATCACGTAATGATCACCGTCGCGCACAATCGACGACTGCACATTGGTGGCGTCCGAAGACGCCACATCGGGTTCGGTCATCGAGAAGCAGGAGCGGATTTCACCGCGCAACAGCGGGTCGAGCCATTGGCGCTTGTGTTCCTCGGTGCCGTAGCGCTCGAAGGTTTCCATGTTGCCGGTGTCGGGCGCCGAACAGTTGAACACCTCGGCCGACCATGGCACCCGCCCCATGATCTCGCACAGCGGCGCGTAGTCGAGGTTGGACAGCCCGCCATTGGGTGCGCGCTCGGAGCGCGGCAGGAACAGGTTCCACAAGCCCTGCTCGCGCGCCTTGACCTTGAGGCGCTCGATCAGCTGCAACGGTACCCAGGGGTTGCCCTTGGCGCGGTTGGCCTCGATTTCAGCGTGATGCGCGGATTCATTCGGATAGATGTGCTGATCCATGAATTTCAGCAGTTGCGCCTGCAGTTCCTTGCAGCGCGGCGAGTATTCGAATTCCATAGCTTTGTCTCCTGGGAAAAAATCATTCAAACCGGCCGGCAAAAGCCAGACGGCATTCAGCCCTGCAAAATCTTCTCGACCTCGGCCCAGCCCATTTCGGCCATCGGTTTGGCGCGCTGGCCGGCGTCCAGCGCCTGCGGACTGGCGGCGGTGCCATCGACAAAGCGCTTCATGATGCCCTGCAGGATGCCGCACATGCGAAACATGTTGTATGCCAGGTAAAAGCCCCAGTCGCGGGTGTTGACCGATTTGCCGGAATTGGCGGCGTACATCGCGATGTACTGCGCTTCGGTGGGCACACCGACACGGGCGAAGTCGAGGCCCTTTATGCCGCGAAACTGGCCCGGTGCGATGTGCCAGCTCATGCAGTGATAGGAAAAATCGGCCATCGGATGCCCCAGAGTCGACAACTCCCAGTCGAGGATCGCCAGCACGCGCGGCTCGGTGGGGTGGAAGATCATGTTGTCGAGACGGTAGTCGCCGTGCACGATGGCGGTCTCGTCGCCGGCCGGAATGTTCTTCGGCAGCCATTCGATCAGATTGTCCATGGCCGGAATCTTCTCGGTCTCGGACATGCGGTACTGTCGGGTCCAGCGTTCGATCTGGCGTCCGAAATAGTTGCCCGGCTTGCCGAAGCTCTCCAGGCCGATCGCCTTGTAGTCGATGCCGTGCAGGCGCGCGATGACGCGATTCATCTCGGCGTAGATCGCAGTGCGCTGGCCCGGGCTCATGTCGGGCAGGGCCTGGTCCCACAGCACGCGCCCCTCGACCATTTCCATGATGTAGAAGGCACGGCCGATCACGGACTCGTCTTCGCACAGGGTGAACATGCGCGCGGCCGGAAAACCGGCCTTCGACAAGGCGTCCTGCACCCGGTATTCGCGCTCGATGGCATGTGCGGAGGGCAGCAGCCTGGCGGCGGGGCCGGGCTTGGTGCGCATCACATAGTTGCGCCCGCCGGCCGCCAGTTTGAAGGTGGGATTCGACTGGCCGCCCTTGAACTGCTCCATGCCCAGCTCACCGGAAAAACCCGCTACGTTCGCCTTGAGGTAGCCGGTCAGCGCGCCCAGGTCGAACTGCAGTTGCTCGGCGACCGGTTTGGTACCGATGAATTCCTCGAACACCTTATTTCCCCCTTTTGAACTTGAGAAACTTCTCTAGCAGCTCTTCAAGCGTGGTCTTGCGGGTTTTGGTCTGCAGCAGATCGAGCGCCGCGATATTGACCGCGCGAACCACATGATCGGCCGCATCGACCGCGCCGATATCGATCAGGTTAATACAAGCCGGCGTCTGGTGCAGGGCGCCCAGGAACTGATTGCACTGCCCATCGCGCCCGCCGGCCAGGCAGTAGCTGAGTATCGCCCGATTGGACCCGCCGTGCAGCACCAGCAAGGCCTCATGCCAGCCGGGATCGGCCAGCAGACGGGCGAAGGCGGCGAATATCCGCTCGCTGAACGCACGCAAGGTCTCACCGCCCAGGAAACGCGCGTCGAAGTTCGATGGCTGGGCGAATACCTGCAGAAAACCGGACTCGACATCTTCATCGCGGATGTCCTGCATGCGCTCGCCGCGGATTTCGCGCAGCTCGACCCAGGTCTCGTAGGCCGGCGCGTCATGATGGTTGTGCTGCAGCACCAGTTCGGCGGTTTCGATGGTGCGTGGCAGGCCGGATACGATCACGCGGTCGAAGCGGGCGGCCTTGAGCAGGTCGCCGGCGGCCTTGGCCTGGACCCGGCCCAGTTCATTCAGGCTCACCATGTCGGACCCGACCGGGCGACCCGATTCATCGAAATAACTGACGCTGCCATGACGCATGAGCGTAATGCGGCGCCGCTTGCCGTAGTCGCGCGCCGCCAGGCGGTCGAGGATTTCACTCATTGGTGCGAATCAGGCTTTCTTTTCCAGGATTGCCAGGGTCAGGCGCGAGATGCACACCATCCGCTCCTGTTGATCGGTGATGCGGATCTCCCAGATCTGGGTCGAGCGGCCACGGTGGATCGGGCGCGCCACACCGCTGACCCAGCCCGAACCCTTGGGCGCCGACCGCACGTGATTGGCGTTGATTTCAAGGCCCACGCAATAGTGGGTTGCCGGATCGAGGGTATGGGCGCAGGCGGTGCTGCCCAGGGTCTCGGCCAGCACCACCGAGGCACCGCCGTGCAGGATGCCGGCCGGCTGGATGCTGCGCTCATCCACTGCGATGCGGCCACGGATGAAATCGTCGCCCACCTCATCGAATTCCATGCCCATGAGGCCCGGCAGGGTGCCGACATGGCGTGCCTTGATGGCATGCGGCGTCGGCCGCCGGAACCAGATACCGGCATCACTCATTGGACTACCTTCCGGTCACTGTGTGACATCCTCCCCGAGGGAGGCGCATTGCTCAATTCGGCGCTCCCTTCGGACGGCCGGGCAGGAGCGCAGT
>JAYTDE010000212.1:0-2770 GCA_043736195.1 Burkholderiales bacterium
CCGCCGTTGATCGCGTACTTTTCCAATGCACCGACGAATACCTTGGGGGACTCGATCAGCCGGCAGTGCACTTCGTCCCAGGTCTCCCTGAAGGTCGCAGCCCAGGGCGGCTGCGGATCGGTGTTGAAGGCCTTGATGTCGAGCCCGGAGCAGAAGGCACCGCCGGCGCCGCGCAGCAGCACCACGCGCACGCCGGCGTCGGCATTGAGTTCGCTCAAGGCCTCACGCATGGCCAGGGCCAAGGTGCCCTCGATCGCGTTGCGCCGTTCGGGCCGGTTGAGCACCAGCTCGGCCCAGCCGTCGTGGCGTTCGATGATGACAGGGTTCATGTCGACTCCGGTGCTATGAGGGGGTGAGCTTGGCGTCTTCCACCAGCTTTTTCCAGCCGTCCGAATCGCTTTGCAACACCCGCGCGAACTCGGCCGGCGTGGTCGGCATCGGTGCCGGAGCATTCTGCTTTTGCTCGAAAAAAGCGATGGTGTCCGGCAGCACCAGCCACTGGTTGAGCAGCGCATTCATGCGCCCGATGATCGGCGCCGGTGTGCCTTTGAGCACGAACATGCCGTACCAGGAGGTCACGTTGAAGGGCACACCCTGTTCGCTAAGCGTTGCCACCTCGGGAAATTGCGGCAGGCGGGTTTGTGACGAGGTGGCGATGGCGCGGATGCGCCCCGAGCGCGCCAGCGCCACCGGCGTGGCCGAATCGATCCAGGCCGCGGCGACGTCGCCTGCCACCACGGCCGGCGGAATCTGCGCCACCGTCTTGTAGGGCACATGCTCGATCTGCATGCCGGTGCGCGCCTTGATCATCTCCATCACCAGGTGGCCGCCTGAGCCCGCGCCCCAGGAGCCGTAGCTCATCTTGCCGCCTTGCTTGGCCGCCTGCGCCACCAGTTCCTTGAGGTTTTGCGCCGCGACCGCCGGGTTGACGATCAGCACATTGCCGCCACCGCCGCCGATGCGCCCGATCGGCACAAAGTCGTTCAAGGAGTCATGCGACATCTTGGCCATCAACAGGCGATTGACCAGATACGCGGCCGAGAAAGAGATCAGCAGCGAATGGCCATCGGGCGGTGCGCGCAGCACCGCTTCGTGCGCGACGATGCCGTTGGCACCGGGGCGGTTTTCCACCAGCACCGGCACGCCCAGGTTCCTGGAGAGGAATTCGGCCAGCGGGCGCCCGAAAACATCGGCACCGCCGCCGGCGCCGCTGGGCAGCACCAACTTGATGTCACGCGTCGGCCAGGCTTGCGCGCCGGCGCTTGAGGCCAGGCCGGCAAGCGGCAAGGCCAGTGTGGTCTTGAGCAGGGTTCTGCGGCGCGCGTGCGTGCCGGTGCTGCTTGAAGCGTGCATGGTTTTGTCTCCGTCGTTGATCTGCCGCGGCGAATCTCTGTGGACGCCAGGTCGTGATTTTGCATCAACGATCAGCCATCGGCCCGGGATATCGCCCGGCAAGCCTCAAGCGAGCAACAGCCGCACCAACTCTTCCGGCGCGCTCATCATCGCATTGTGGCCAGTGCGCATCTCGATGTACTTCCATTGCGGGTCGGCCTTGAGGCGCTGTTTCAGGCCGCCGAAGTCGGAATAAAGTGGGTGGGTGCAATCGATATAGGTGCGCGGCAGGAGCGCCGCGCCGCGGCCGGCGGCGAGATTGGGCAACTGCATGTGCGACAAGTAGCAGCCATAGGGGTGCGGACGCAGGCGGCGGTTGGCCCAGGCGATGTCGGCCGCATCGGTCAGGCCGAACACCGCGGCGTCCGGCGCCGGCAGGAACAGACCACCGGCGGCGCGCGCCGCGGCGTGGCGCGTCGCGGCGGCTTCCGACGTGTGAAAGTCGGACCATGCCGTGCCGTCGGTCGGTACCAGGGCATCCAGATAGAAGAGCGACGCAATGCGGCCGCTGCCATCCAGCCGATCCGCCGCGCCGGTGATCATAAGCCCGCCATAGGAGTGGCCGACCAGGATCACGTTCTGCAGTTCTTCGGTCTCGATGTGGCTGATCACGTCTTCGACATGGGTATCTAGCGTGATCTGCTTGGAGAGCAAATGCGCGTGCTCGCCCATGCCCGCCAGGGTCGGGGTATGCACCGTGTGGCCTTGGGCGCGCAGCAGCTTCGCCACCCGCGCCCAGCACCAGCCGCCGTGATAGGCGCCGTGAATCAATACGTAGGTGCTCATGTCAGTCGCTCCCGGATTCTCTGTTTGTTGCATGGGCCCGCAGCCGATTGGCCCGGATCACCTGCGAGGATTGTTGATGTGCCCAGTACTGCCGGATCAGCTTATCAGGGCTGACCAGCGATCCCGCTTCAACCCAAGGCCTCCATCGCATACGCCATCGCGTAGTCCAGGGTCATCGCCTGCCCTTCGGTGCGCGCGCGGCGCGCCTCCTCGGGACCGAGCGCCGCGCGCACCTGTGGCTGGTAGTGGCGATACAAGGCCCAATGCGCGGGGGTGCGAAAGGGGATCGAACGGTCCGTCGCCCCGGCGAGATGGCGCGAGGCCGCCAGCAGCCGGCCCGCGCGTTGCGGGTCGCCGCGCAGGTACTCCACCACCGCGACCATGCCCAGCAGGTGGTTCTCGGCCAGCGGTATGCCGAGCTTGCGAACGTATCGCCCGGCGTCGCGCAGCAGCAGGAAGGCCTGCGCCTGCCGCCCCCCCGCAACCAGCGCGGGCGTGATCTCGACAACGGTTGTGCGCAACCAATGCAGTGCACTGCCTTGCGAGGCTCGGCGTATCTCGAAGTCGAGTGCCGCGCGTAGCGCGGCGTCGT
>JAYTDE010000213.1:0-11378 GCA_043736195.1 Burkholderiales bacterium
CCGTTCACAAGCCTCCTCGAAGCCGACCAGAAATCGAAGCTCGCGCGGAATCTCTTGGTCGACCGTCCGGCGGATCGCATCGAACAGGAAATTGAGCTCGTTGTCGGCATTGAAATAGGCGTAGGGCGCCGGGCCCGGATCGAACCGAATCACCGGACCGTCATCCGCCCGGATGTAGTCCCATAGACGTGTCACCGGTCTCGAGTAGCCATTCAGGACTTGGTCGTACTCGCGCATCATCTGCTTGAGAATCGTGGCAGATACCGGCAGTATCAGGTCTTGCCGCACCGCGTTGCTACGCGCCAGAATGTGGTGGATCATGAACCGGTGCAGGCGGCCATTGCCGTCCATGAACGGGTGCAGATAGACGAAGCCGAAGGCACCGCATGCCAGCTTCGCCGCCAGCGGAATCGCGCGCGCTGAATCGTTGGTGAAGCGCTCCCAGCCATTCATCAATCGCCGCAGATGAGCGGGGGAAGGCGGCAAATAGGTCAGTCGTGCGTTGCGGTCTTCCAGCCAATTCTGTTTTGTCCTGAACGACGCCTCCTTCGAAAAGTCGTCTCGCACAACGGCGTTTTGAAGTTCGACCAGCCATTCCTCGCTCGAGTCACGGGCGCCGGCGCGTGAGAGCAACTGCACGAATCGCTCCTCCTTGCCACCGCTCGCCGTCTCCCGCTCAATCGCGAAACTGCCCTTGGTCTCGGACAGAAAAAGGGACTGGACAGCGCGTTTGTACAGTTCGGGATCCTCGATCGCTGTCAATTGGCGCTCGATGGATGTCAGCAAGGGCAGCAGATCACCCGATGCATCCAGCGCCTGACGCGAGATCGTCGGGCAGAAATCACAGTTGCCCAAAAGATTGTCTTCGATGCGGTACTTGGCATTGCGCGTCGCGCGGCCGGCGGTCGCATACTCATCCGGCGCGAGCATGGCGACGTATCCGAGCGTTGTTCTGGCCGTTTGTTCCAGCGCGCCGCGCCCCATCCACTCCCACAGGAAACACGCCTTGCGGATAAATTCCCCGTTCGGCGTTACCGCATACCGTTCGCACAGCATTGCGGCGGTGATTCCATCGAAAGCCGCAGCGACGACCTCGAGGTTCAGGGTCTCGTGGCGCAGCGCAAACTCCAAATGCCCCAGAGGCGTATCTTCGTAGGCCACACTCCTGGGAAAGCGGATCTCTGTTGCAGTGATCAGCTTGCGATTTACCGAGGTACTGGCGACAGCGATGCGCGCGAGCGGTCGCACTTTGAGCGACAAGATTTCGATGAGGCGCTGGTAGCCAAGAACCAATCTCTTCATCGAAATTCCCTCATTTATATCGAGAAATTATGATTATTTTAAATTATTCTTCAATACATTCGAATAATTATCACATTTCTACCCTTCTCCTTGCCTTCAGCTCCGCGAAATCTCGCTTATCGCACTATTAGCCGCGAAATACAGCGCATATCGGATTCCTGTATGCGAAACCAGCGCGGGCCCGCCTCTGCCGAAAAACGGTTCAGAGCGTGGCATTGCACGATCCCAGCTTGGTCGTCAGGCGGAATTGTCGTCCTGCGGCTATGGCGCCAGTTGGCCAAGTCTAATGAGGCGAGCCCGAATTCCACCGATCTTGCGCTTGTGATCGGTAGCCAGCGCCTCAACGCTTGTTCCATGCTCGAAGGCGACCACCAAGCGAGCTTCTTCTTCCTTGGTCCATGGCTTCCAAGCCTGCTCCGTCCCTTCTACCGTCGGACGTTTCGGTGGCTTCAGCGGCGACGACTCATTCAACGCCTTCGCCCCGAGGAACAAGGCACGGACGACATGAGTGCTGTTTACCGGGCTATTCTCCGGCAGGACATCTCCCGTCTCCGGGTCTATCCCTCTTGCGAGGGCTTCGAGTATTTGGGCTGCTTCGCTAGGGGTCATGCGACTCTCGGAAGGGCGCAACGTTTCGTGATCCCATGAAGATGGGGATGGGGTGCAATCTCAGACGATGGCGTGGGCGTTTGTCCTGTGACGCCTAACTTCCGAGCTAAAAGGCGCCACGCCTTTGCGGCGTCCTGACGACCGAACGTGTCGTCTGCAGCGTAGCGAAACTCTCTTTGAGATTGTCGGCGCTGGCACTATGGTTACCGGAATCGCCGTTGATCAGTGTGTGCGCTTCGCGGTACGGCGCGGTTTTCTCGATCATCGGCAGCAAGATCGATTGTGCCGCCCCGGAGCCAATCACGTCGGCGGCGATGATGACATGGTGTGCACTATCGACCGCCGCCCGGGCGGCGTAACCCTGACCATGAATGCCCGCGGACACCTGCCGCATGGGCCCGGCCAACCGCGACGACACGATGGTCGACGACGCCTTGCGCGCCCACGGCATACAAGGGCTGCGCATTGCCGCCGTCCAGGCTTGGTTGCGATGGCACGGCGGAGACGTTAAACCAGGCAGGCACGCAAATGGGAATTCAAACCCTGTGAGGTTCACGCACCCGCAGCCTTGCGCAGGCCGTAAGCGGTCCAAACCGCGCCCGCGACATCGACGGCGGCAAACAGAAGTATCTGCACTGGCGCTGCGTAGAGCGCGACCAGCAAGACCACGATTGCGGCGAACAGAATGCGGCCGCGAACGCAGGCACGGAAAAACTCCACCACGTTCGCCGAGCCGCAAACCCAGTAGTAGTAGCCGAGGGGCGCGGCAAGTGCGCCCACCACCCTGATCCAGATTTCGGTGGGGACAGCGATCCCCAATGGGGCCAGTACCAGGCCGGGCGCGAAGACAAGCCCGATTCCGGTGGCGATGGCGTACAGGCCGAAGTACTTGACGCTATTCGAGGCGGGGTGCATTGCAGGCTCCGGGTTGAATGGGAAGCATCAGCAGAGGCGCAATTTCGTCCGGCGATTTTTTGCCGTGGTTTGAGATGGCGACTTGTTCACCGCGAACCGGTGGTTAGTCAAAACGCTCGAAATACTTGAATCCTCAATTCAAATCGGAGACACCCCACATCGGGCGGGAACTGGCTTCCACCAAAACTTTCAACGTTTGCACCCTCGCTTTAACCGGACGCTACTGACCTATCATTTGGGATCAAAGGCATGACCCGGCTTGCCGGGGCGCGACCTCGCGATTGAAGGGTTGCGCGTCTCTGCTCGCGCTGGACAGGCTTTCTCACGACTTGTACAATAAAACGTACTTATTCGGAGACTTTCCATGGATGCCATCACCTACTCTTCAGCTCGCGCCAACCTTGCTCGGACCATGGATCGTGTTTGCGAAGACCATGAGGCTTTGATCATTACCCGCAATGGTGAGCAGGCGGTTGTGATGCTCTCTTTGGAGGACTACCAGGCTCTCGAGGAAACAGCTTACTTGCTGCGCAATCCCGCCAATGCCAAGCGCCTGCTTTCTGCGGCTGCGCAACTGGGCGCAGGCAAGGGCGTGGCGCGGAAGCTGGCCGAGTGAAGCTGATCTTCGCCGATGAGGCATGGGAAGACTACCTTTACTGGCAGAAGCAGGACAAGAAAACGGTTGAGCGAATCAACAAGCTGATTGCCGAAGTAAGGCGCGAGCCATTCTCTGGAGTTGGAAAGCCCGAACCGCTCAAACACGCACTTTCCGGGTATTGGTCTCGGCGCATCAATGACGAGCACCGAATGGTTTACAGGATTGAAGGCGGTTCACCTCTGCTCGCTCAGCTCCGATACCACTACTGAGGCGTCCAACGTGGAGGTGTGCGGTGGGCACACATGACGCTTGAAATAGACACTACGCTTGCTCCCGTCCGCACGACCGCCAAGTTACGCCACGTACTTGTGGCGGAGGTTGCAAAAATCATCAGCAGCTGCGAGTGAGCATATACAGCTTCTTATTTAGGCCAGCGGAAGCGGAGCAGACGAAGCAGTGCACCGATCTCCGAAAACAGTTCACGCAGGCTGCCCCGATAAAACCAAACTACGCCACACATTCCGTAGAGTGAAAGCGACGCCAGGAAATTCGCCTCACGCATCAATTCGAGTGCGACAGGATTCTTGAAGCGCCAATATAGCCAGTAACTTCCGTCAACCGTAAACCAAGTTACGAAGAGCATCGCCGGCCAGCGTTTCCACCTTCGCTCTACGATAACGCGAAGACTCCATGGGGCCGTGAGGTAAGCCAGACTCGCCATGATCAAGCTGATGGGGATATCCCAGTCAGGTGCTTCATAGTGGAACGAGCCTAGAATCAAAAGGGCGATGCCGAGCGCAAGTGTGAAGAGCTTCCATGGCCTCGCATACTCTGCCATATCTGCCTTCTTCGGCGACTGAAGCGGGCCTTCGCTGATGTTGCTGTCAGTATTCATGGGGCACAACGTTTGCGTTTAGGCGCGGCGCGCTTTTGCGCCGTCGCCTAGAACTGCTGGTTGGGCAGTTTCATTGAAGAAAGCATTGGCTTCGCCGGATAACTTCTCAAGTTGACCGGCATCAATCACCAAGATTAACTGGCCAGACCATGATGGCGGGAAGGCGTGAGGATTAAACCCAGCCACCAAAGTAATGTGGCCAACGGAATCGCGGGTCGCGGAAAGTTCGTACTCTCCCTCAATCGTGCCCCACGCTTTCTTGCCTTGCCATCCTGACCACTCCTTCGCCATACCCGCGAAGAATGCGGCTGGAGAGTCTCCGTGTGGGGTATTTTCCACGTCAATTTCTGCACGAAAATTGCGTGCCTCTGCGGTGATTCGATATGAGTCAAGCCATCCTTCATAAGTGACTTGGCGAGAGTGAAACGTGAGCTTCACTTCCCTTTCTGAACTGATGACAAACTCACTCATGCGCCGCCCAACGCACCAGATCAGGCGCGCCGTCAGGCGTCGCCTGGATCGCCGGGTTCGGCGCCTACGGAGGATTGAGCATGTTTGATTCACGTATTGCCGCAATGGTAAAAAAACGATCTCGCCTGTTTTGGCGATATCGCTGCAAAACTTGCTGCGTCAAATTCGTGTCGGAGCGCGGAAAAATACAGCATCTACGCTTATCGCGGCACACGGACATTTTTTTGGGTTGGCCACAGAAGTCGCCGAACTTAAAGTGGGCACCCGAATTGGTGCCATCAAAAGCGACAATCTGTCGGCCGAATCGAAAGTGTCTTGCACAAGCCTTTGAATTTTCATTCGAAATGAAAAAGCAGCAGTCATTGGGCCGTCCGAAAAATCCGCGAAAACCGACATTCCATTGGCGCCTTCTTCAATTGCGAATTCTGTGGGACACACCGCTTCCGCGCTCTCGATACTCGAATCAAATGTGGCAGACGATACATCAGTTGTCAACGCAAGCGCCGCCACGGCGGGCGTTCAGTCGAAGAAATCTCCTGGCTTCGACCCTCGCCTGTACGCGGTTGACGGCTTGCATTTCCATTTGTCTTCGGCCCGGCTCACTTTGACTCGAGTCGCCCATCGGTATGCCTGGCAAATCGCCCCTGCTCGCGCCGATGCACCGGCGCCTCCGAATCCCATGGCCAGCCGCCAAACTGGGTGCGGCGATAGTCTGAAAACGCCTGCTGGATTTCGGCCGGGGTGTTCATCACGAAGGGGCCATGCTGGGCTACCGGTTCGCCGATCGGCTTGCCTTGCAGCAACAGAAACTCGGCGGCTTCGTCGCCGTTGACCAACTCCACCGCAGCGTTGGCGTGCAGTTCGATGCAGGAGCCCGCGGCAAGCTTGCGGCCGCTAACGCCCAGGCTCGCGCCCTTGAAGAAGTAGAGCTTGCGCCGCGTGGCTGCGCCGCTGGCGGCGGGCAGGGTCCAGTGCGCGCCCCTGACCATCTTGATGGTCCAGATCGCGAGGTCGGCGTCGCTGTCGGCTGCCCACGAGTTGGGAGGCGGTGGCGGCGGGGTGGCTGCGCCCAGGCGGCCGGCGATGCATGCCACTTCGGTGGCGTTGCCGTTGGCGTCGGTGAACACCTGTCGCGGTATTTCGTCGGCCCATAGCATGGTGAAGTAGGGCGCGGCCATCTTGTCTTTGGCTGGCAGGTTGAGCCAGATCTGGAATAGTTCCAGCGGGTTGGGCTGGTTGCGGTCTAGCAGGGGGAACATTTCCGAATGCACCACGCCGCGCCCGGCGGTCAGCCATTGCACGTCGCCGCCGCCGAAGCGGGCGGCAGCGCCGAGTGAGTCGGCGTGGTCGATCAGACCGCGGCGCACGATGGTGACTGTTTCGAAACCGCGATGCGGGTGGGAGGGGAAGCCCGGCACTTCGCGGCCGTGGTACATGCGCCAGCCGTCTTTGCCGGCGAAGTCTTGCCCCAGGTCGCGCCCGGCTAAGGATGCGGCGGGGCCCATCGCTTCGTTGCCCTTGGGGTAGCTGTCGTCGTGATAGACGCAGAACAGGAAGGGGTCGATGGTTTGCCAGGGGAAACCGAGTGGTGTTACTGACAGGATCGCGTCGTTTGACATGGTGGCCTCGATTGCGGAGTTGCTTGCTTCAATGTTGAGGGAGGTTGTGCGTGGGTCAGGGCTTTTGCTTGGCTAGTTCATCGCGCAACGCGCGCCGCATGATCTTGCCCATGCTGTTGCGCGGCACCGCCTCGACCATGCGAAATTCCTTCGGCACCTTGTAGCGCGCCAGCTGCGCGCGGCACGCTGCCTCGAGTTCCGCCGCCGTCACGTTCATGCCCGCGTGCACTGCCACGAAGGCGGTGATCGCCTCGCCCCAGTAGGCATGCGGCGCACCGGCCACCGCGCATTCGCGCACGGCGGGGTGCGCCAGCAGCACTTCCTCGACTTCACGCGGATAGACGTTCTCGCCGCCGGTGATGATCATGTCGTTCTTGCGATCGACGATGTATAGATAGCCTTCGTCGTCAATCCGCGCCAGGTCGCCGGTGACAAACCAGTCGCCGCGCATGGCTTTCGCGGTCACCTCGGGCAGGTTGAGGTAACCGGCGAAGCAATAGGGTGACGCTACCGAAAGCTCGCCGACCTCGCCGCGCGGCAATTCGTTTCCGGCATCGTCCTGCACCAAGATGTAAGTGCCGGGCAGGGTCTGGCCGACGCAGGCGATCTTGCGCAACTGGTCGGCCGGGCGCAAGGCGGTGGCGATGTTGGTCTCGGTGGTGCCGTAGCGCTCGAAGAGTTTGCCTGTGCCGAAATAATCGATGATCTCGGCCTTCATGCTCTGGGCCAATGGCGCGGTGCCGGAAATGATCGACTTGAGCGAGCCGGTATCGTACTGGCGCGCACGCTCGCCCAGCGCCAGCAGGGCGGCGAAGTGGGTCGGCACCATGTAGGCGCTGGTGGCGCGCACCGATGCGATGGTGGCGATCAGCTTTTCGACATCGAAGCGCGGCAGGATCTCGACTGCGCCGCCGAAAAAGATCGGCACCAACGCCATCAGGAAGCCGGCGCCGTGAAACATCGGCGTGGTGGCGACCGCGCGGTCGTCCGGCCCGTAGCAACCATGCTCGGAGGCCATCGCGTAGCAGGCTAGTACGCGGCCGCGGTGCGACAGCATCACACCTTTGGGGCGGCCGGTGGCGCCGGAGGTATAGGGCACGGAGAAAATGTCGTGCTCGGTGACCGCGCAGTCGCAAAGCGTGGTCGCAGCCTTGGCCAGCAGGGCTTCGTAGGGGGCGCCCAAAACGATGAAGTGTTCAACGCAGGCTGGCGCCGCCGCACGCGCCGCCGCTTCGAGCGCGGCATCGACAAACAACACGCGGGCGCCGGCGTCCTCGCACAAAAAACGGATCTCCGGCAGGGAAGACGCCGGCCCGATGGTCGCTGCCGCCACGCCGGCGGAGGACAGCCCGCACACCAGTTCGATGTATTCGAGCCGGTTCGGCGCGAAGATCGCGGCCCGTTCGCCATGACGCAGGCCGAGCCCCGCGTGCGCCAGGTTGGAGACGCGATCGATGCGCTCGATCAGCGTGCGATACGCAAGGCTGCGCCCGGTTTCGGTGATGGCGATCTTGTGCGGGGTGCGGTGCGCCGCGGCACGAATGCCGTCGGCGATCAGGATCGACGTCGAGGCGCCACGGCGGACGTGGAGTTCAGACACGGGAAATCAACCGCACACATGACATAGAATCAACTTTCGCAGAAATACTTGTGGCCGCAATGTATCTCTTTCGAGGCGCAAAATGAAATCATGCCGGATTCTCGCCGTTCCCTGCATCCTTGGCTTGCTGCTCTCAGGTACCGCTGCGCAGGCGCAGGAGCAGACCATGGTGATGGCCATGATCGCCACCCCCAAGGGCTTCGACCCCGATATCTGGGTGCCGGGTCAGATCGAGGCCGCGGTCAACCTGCATGAAGGCCTGACGCGCTACGGCGTGCGCACCGGCGCCAATGGCAAGAGCGAGATCGACCCGGCGAAGATCGAGCCGCACTTAGCCGAGAGCTGGACCGTCTCGCCCGACGGCAAGACCTATGTGTTCAAGCTGCGGCGCGGCGTCAAGAGCCCGTTCGGCAACGAACTCAGCGCCGCCGACGTGGTCTGGTCATACGAGAAATCCGCCAGCCAGAAGCGCACCGGCCAGTTCATGCGCACCGCCGGGCGCATCGAAAAGGTCGAGGTGGTGTCGAAGTACGAAGTCCGCTACGTGCTGTCGGACGCGAACCGGGTATTCCTGGGCGCCATCACCCTGCATGTGCCGGCGATCTTCGATTCGGTCGAAGCAAGGAAGCACGCAACACCGGACGACCCCTACGCCACCAAATGGCTGGCCGCCAATACCGCCGGCTACGGCCCCTATCACCTGCAGTCGGTGCAGCCGGGGCAGCAGGCGGTGTTCGTGGTCAACCCCAACTACGCCTTCAAGAAGCCCTACTACACCCGCATGATCTGGCGCGAGGTGCCCTCGGCCGCCACCCGCGTCGCGCTGATCCGCACTGGCCAGGTGCAATACGCCGAACAGATTCCGCTGCAGCAACTGGGCGCCTTGCGCGCCGACCGCGCCGTGCGGGTTGACAGCGTGCCGGGCTATGGCGCCGCCTCGGTGCGCATGAACCCGCGCTACCCGCCCTTCGACAAGGAGAAAGTCCGCCAGGCGGTGGCCTATGCCACCGACTATGCCGCGATCGGCGAGGCGGTGTTCCTGGGCCAGGCCACCCGCTCGCGCTCGCTGCTCAATCCGCCGGTACCCGGGTCGGTCGAGGCCTACAAGTTCGAGACCGACCACAACAAGGCCAGGCAACTGCTCTCCGAGGCCGGCTACCCCAATGGCGTCGACGTGACGCTCGAATACAGCACCAACTGGTGGTGGGAAGAGCCGCTCGCGCTGCAAATGCAGGCCGGGCTGGCCAAGGCCGGCATCCGCGTCACGCCCAAACGCATTCCGGCCACCGAGATGCTGGCACGCCGTACCGCGGGCGTGTGGACGGTTCCCTTCCTCACCCACTTGACCTCGAGCTTCGTGCCCGACCCTTCGTACAACATGTTCCTGGCCGCGCATTGCAAGGGCTCGTCGAACGTGAACGCCAACTGCGACGCCGCGATGGACAAGCTGATCGACGCCTCGTTCGTCGAGCGCGATGAAAAGCGCTGGCTGGCGCTGGTTGCGCAGGCGCAACGCCTGCAGGCCGATTCGGCGACCTTCATCGAAACCTTCGTGCCGGGTACCCACGAGGTGTTCGCCGCCTGCGTCTCGGGCTATCTCTGGAGGCCGCACAACCGCCTGGTCTGGAAAGACCTGGCCTGCAAGAAGTAAGTAGGGATTTCGCATGTCGCACGCGCGGGGCGCCGCAATCCTCAGATTCATCGTGGTTCGGCTGCTGGTGTCGGTGCCGGTGATCGTCGGCATCATCTTCCTGACCTTCATGCTCACGCGCATCGGCCACCAGGATCCGGTGGCGATGCTGGCCGGGCCGATGGCGGACGAAAAGATGCTGGCGATGATCCGCGCCCAACTGCAACTCGACCGGCCGCTCGTCGAACAGTTCTGGGTCTACATCGTGCGGCTGGCCCACGGCGACCTCGGTGTGTCGTGGCAGGGCGGGGCATCGGTGTTGCACGAAATCCGCACCCTGTTTCCGGTGACCCTGGAACTGATCCTGCTGTCGGTAGGCTTGGCGACCCTGATCGGCGTGCCGGTCGGCCTGCACGCCGCCAGCCGGCCCAACGGCTGGTTCGACCAGATCACCCGCTTCGGCTCACTGGCCGGCTTTTCGGTGCCGACCTACTGGATGGGCCTGATGGCGATCCTGGTGTTCTTCTACCTGCTGCGCTGGGCGCCGCCGCCGATGGGCCGGCTGGCGATGGATGTGCTGGCGCCGGCGGCGGTCACCGGCAGCACGCTGGTCGATAGCATCATCGCCGGCCACTGGCAGGCAACGCGCTCCGCGCTCGCCCAACTGGTGCTGCCGGTGGCCTGCTTCACTCTCCTGGCCGCCGCGCCGATCATCAAGCACACGCGCGCGATTGCCATCGACATCATGGGCAGCGACTACATGCGCTTTGCACGCGCCAACGGGTTTTCGCGCGCAACGCAGCGGCGCATCGCCTTGCGCAATGCTTTCGCCCCGGTGCTCACCTTTCTCGGCACCGAGCTCACCTCCCTGCTCGCCGCCGCCGCACTGATCGAATACATCTTCTCCTGGGGCGGGCTGGGGCAATGGGGCCTGAATGCCATCCTGCTGGGCGACTTCGCGGTGGTGCAGGGCTACGTGCTGACGCTCGGCCTGTTTTCGGTGCTGATCTTTCTGGTGGTCGATCTGGTGGTGCTGTTAGTCGAGCCGCGCAGCGGGGCAATGGCGTGAGCGCTCCCGCCCGGCCGCCCGAAGGTAGCGCCGAATTGAACAATGCGCCTCCCTCGGGGAGGATGTCACGCAGTGACAGGAGGGTAGTCCAGTGAGCACCGCCGCGCTCGGCACGCCGCCTGGCAACGATCCGCCGCACCGCCGCTGGCTCGGCTATCCAATGGGCATCGCGCGGCGCAGCCCCACCTTCGCGATCGGCTTTTGCATCGTGCTGGTGTTCCTGCTGCTGGCGATCGCAGCCGATGTGATCGCACCGTTCAACCCCACGCGCGCCTTCCCGTACGCCGTGCTGCGCGCGCCAGGCGCGGAGTTCCTGTTGGGCAGCGACGGCAATGGCATGGACGTGCTGTCGCGCGTGATTCACGGTGCGCGCTATGCGTTCGGCATCGCCGTGCCGGCCGGCCTCATCATGCTTTCTATCGGCGTGCCGCTGGGCATCGTGGCCGGTTACAAGGGCGGGCTGATCGATGAAATCCTGCTGCGCGTGCTCGACATCCTGCGCGCCTTTCCGACCATCATCCTGGCGCTCGCGGTGGTCGCCGCCACCGGCCAGAGCCTCGTCAACATGGTCCTGGTGATCGGCCTCCTGGATAGCCCGATCTTCGCCCGCGTGGTGCGCGCCGAAGTGCTGGCCTTGCGCGAATCGACCTTCGTCAAGGCGGCGCTGGCG
>JAYTDE010000214.1:0-3905 GCA_043736195.1 Burkholderiales bacterium
GAAACGCTGTTGCCGATTCCGCGAGTGGTTTCGATCGCGGCACGCGTGGCGGATGCACTTGGATACGCGCACCGGCAAAACGTTGTCCACCGCGACATCAAGCCGGCCAACATAATGTATGACCCCGAGCTGGACAACCCGAAGGTCACGGACTTCGGAATCGCGCGGGTTACAGATTCCTCCAAGACCAAGACCGGCATGGTGCTGGGCACGCCGTCCTACATGTCGCCCGAGCAATTGTCGGGCAAGAAGGTCGAGGGCGCATCGGATCTGTTTTCGCTGGCAGTCAGTCTTTACCAGATGTTGTGCGGTCACTTGCCCTTTGTCGGCGATTCGATGGCGCAATTGATGTTCAAGATCGCCAACGAGGAAGCGGCCGATGTTCGCACTCTCAATCCCGAGGTCCCCGAAGGCCTGGCGGCAATATTGCGCAAGGCGATGGCCAAGGAGGCCGGCGAGCGCTTTCTGACCGGTGAGGAGTTCGCCGCCGCGTTGCGGCCGTTCGGCGAGACGCCGGCGACCGCTACTGGCGTGAACATTCCTGCGGCACAACGCCCGGCGACACAGCCCGTGGCGGCACCGGCTGCGCCGCCTGTGGTGGCACCGGCAGTGCCGGCTGCGCTGGCGACCAATCCGCACGCCGGCGAAACCATGATTCTGCAGGCGCCACCTGATCCCGACAAGACGGTGATCATTCAGGCGCGGCCTTCGCCCCCCCCCGCTGGTCCGGCTGCGGCTCGCAAGCCGCCGCCCGATGTGGATATTTCCCTTTAAGGCGTGCGCATGAATCTGTCAGATGCGATCGAGATCGTTGGCCATTCCGATCCGGGGATGGTTCGGTCCCACAACGAAGACTCGATCGCCAACGATGCGCGGCACGGCCTGGCGATTTTGGCTGATGGAATGGGCGGCTACAACGCCGGCGAAGTTGCGAGCGGAATGGCGACCACGGTACTGATGACCGAACTGCAGTCGGCAGTCGCACAGCGCGCGCCATTCGAGTACGATGCAGAAAGCGGCGCGGAGTTTCGTACCCATGCTGCGCGCATGTTGCGTGACCAGATCGCGAAAGCGAATCATTCGATATTTTCCGCCGCACAGTCCCAGCCCCAGTATTCCGGGATGGGCACTACGCTGGTCGTGGCGATTTTCTACGACAACAAGGTGAGCGTCGCGCACATCGGGGATTCGCGGCTGTACCGGCAGCGTGGCAACGAGTTCGTGCAGATCACTCGGGACCATTCGTTGTTGCAGGAGCAGATCGACAGCGGCATGCTCACGGCGGAAGAGGCGAAGCATTCGCAGAACAAGAATCTGGTAACGCGCGCCCTGGGCATTGATCCGACGGTGGAAGCCGAGATTCATGATTATGAGACCAGGCCCGATGACATCTATTTGTTGTGTTCGGACGGCTTGTCGGACATGGTTGAGGATGAGGAAATCGGCCTGACGCTGGAAACGCTGGGTGGCAACCTTAATCTGGCAGCGCAGCAGCTGGTGCAAATGGCCAACGACAATGGCGGGCGTGATAACGTGTCAGTGCTGTTGGTCAAGATTCTCAAGGAGTATCCGGCTGCCAGGGGTTTGTTCGGCAGGTTTTTGGGGTGGTTCAAGTAAACTAGAGCGATTGCAAGTCGCTACGCATCAACAGCGAAAGAGAAAAAGGAACGGGCTATGGCGAAGCTAATTCTCAGCATGGACGGCCTGGTGCTCAAGGAAATCACCTTGACCAAAGAGCGCACCACCATCGGCCGCAAGCCGCACAACGACATCCAGATCGATAACCTGGCGGTCTCGGGCGAGCACGCTGTGATCGTGACGATTCTCAATGACTCGTTCCTCGAGGACCTCGGTTCAACCAATGGAACACTGGTCAACGGGCAGCCGATAAAAAAGCACTTTCTGCAGCCCAACGACGTGATCGAGCTTGGCAAATACAAGCTCAAGTACATCAACGAGGCGCCCAAGGCGGCAGCCGCCGCCGACTTCGAGAAAACCATGGTTCTGCGACCGGGCACCATGCCCAAGCCGGCTTCCGCGCCGGCACCGGTACAGGCATCTGCTTCCATGGCGACCGCCGCGATGGCGGCGCCGCCCGCCCCGGCGCCGGCTGCGCCTGCCAGACAGGGTGCGATCCAGTTGTTGTCCGGTGCCAATGTCGGCAAGGAACTGCTCCTCACCAAGGCGTTTACCACGTTGGGCAAGCCCGGGGTCCAGGTAGCGGTCATTACGCGTCGGCCGCAGGGTTATTTCATCACCCATGTTGAAGGTGCGAATTTTCCGGTGGTTAACGGCAAGACCCTTGATGCCCAGGCACATCCCCTCAATGATCACGACGTGATCGAAATTGCGGGGACGAAGATGGAGTTCTTTTACAAGTAGACGCGCGACGCCGTCGTCGGCCTGTGCCAGGGCGCGGATGGTAACGGGCGCAATGCCAGAAGGGAGGCGGCAGTGAAACAGCACATCGTCCGGATCGGGCTCGGGCTCTTGGTCCTGTTGGTGTTTCTGGTCCACGCAGCCGAGTTCTTCAACATTCGCATCATCAGCCAGCTCGACGCGATCATCTATGACGCACGTGCCAGGCTGACCATGCCCGGCACGCTCGACGAGCGCATCGTCATCGTCGACATTGACGAAAAGAGCCTGGGCAAGCTCGGACGCTGGCCCTGGAGCCGCGACAAAATGGCTGCTTTGGTCGACAAACTGTTCGATCAGTATGGCGTTGTGATGGTGGGTTTCGACGTCGTGTTCGCCGAACCCGACGTCAGTTCGGGCATTCGCTCGCTCGAAGGGCTGGTGCGTGACGGTGCGCTCAAGGACAACGAACAATTCAAGGCTGAAATTGAAAAGCTCAAGCCCGGGCTTGACTACGACGCCCGCTTCGCCAAGGCACTTGCGGGCAAACCTGTGGTGCTTGGCTACTACCTGTCGTCCGAAGACGATGCGGAAAAAAGCGGTGTTCTGCCGCCGCCCGTGATGCCCGGCGGTACGTTCAAGGGGCGCACCATCGATTGGTTCCAGTGGAAGGGCTTTGGCGCCAATCTGGAGATGTTCCAGAAATCGGCCCTGGGCTCCGGCCTGTTCAACCCGATTGTCGACCTTGATGGTGTGGTGCGACGGGTGCCGATGCTGTCGGAGTATGAAGGGCAGTACTACGAGTCGTTGTCACTGGCGATGTTTCGCGCACTGCTGGGCTCGCCAAATGTCGAGCCCGGGTATCCGCCGGAGCGTTTTCTTTCCAAGAATTATCAGGGCCTGGAGTGGCTCGAACTGAAGGCGAATGCCGGCGGCGGTGTGCGCTCATTCCGCATCCCGGTCGACAAGACTGTCAGCGCACTGGTGCCGTATCGCGGCCGCGGCGGCCCCAAAGGCAATTCGTTCCGCTACATTTCGCTTGCCGATATTCATGAGGACAAGATAGCCAAGGGGGAACTGAAGGGCAAGATCGCCTTGTGGGGCACCACCGCTCCGGGCTTGCTGGACTTGCGTTCGACTCCGGTCGGCGAGGCGTATCCCGGGGTCGAGATCCATGCCAATCTGCTGTCCGGCATGCTTTCGCAGAATTTCAAGGAGCGCCCGCCCTTCACCCTGGGCGCGGAAGTGCTGCTGCTGTCGATTGGCGGCATCACGCTGGCGCTGCTGCTGCCCTTCCTCTCGCCGATGCGTGCCACGCTTGTGGCGGTCGCCGCCATGGCCCTGATCATCGGGCTCAATACCTTCATCTATACGCAGATGAGTCTGGTACTGCCCCTGGCTGCGTCACTGTTGATGACCGCGGCGCTATTCATCTTGAACATGGCCTACGGATACTTTGTCGAATCGCGCAGCAAGCGGGAATTCACCGCACTGTTCGGCCAATACGTTCCGCCAGAACTGGTTGACGAGATGGCGCGTGATCCGAC
>JAYTDE010000215.1:0-3692 GCA_043736195.1 Burkholderiales bacterium
AACACCCCGGATGGTGATGCGGCGCTGCCGCGCAATATGTTTGCCTTGTCGCTCAACACCGAGTCGGAAGCGCGCGCCGCCGCCGCCGCCGTGTTCCGCAGCGAGGCGTCGGTCGCGGTGATCGTGACCACTGCTGCGCCGCTGGCACGCCGCGCGGCGGCGGCATTCGCGGACGCCTGGGCCAAGCTCGGGGGCAGCATCAAGGATAGCGTGGAGTTCGCCGGCAGTCTCGGGCGGGTGCGGCAGGCAGTCGATCGGGCACGCGGCGACGTGGTTTTTCTGGCGGCCGATGCCGAGCGCGCCCGCTTGTTGCGTCCTTACCTTGGTCGCAACACCCAAGTCATTGCCACCTCCCAGATTTTCGCCGGCGCCCCCAAAGGCGAAACCCAGAAGGCTCATGACCTGAACGGCACGCGCTTTGTCGACATGCCTTGGCTGCACCAGCCGGATCATGCCGCGACCATGGTGTTTCCGCGACCCGAGGGACAGCTTTCGGCCGACCTTGAGCGGCTGTACGCACTGGGGATCGATGCTTATCGGATCGCCGGCGAACTTGCATTGGCGCGCACCGACTTTACCGTCGACGGTGTGACCGGCAACTTGAGCGTGCAGCCGGGCGTGATCGCACGCCTGCCGCTGCAGCTGGAATACCGCGACGGCACGGCCACACCCCTTGCGGGGCGCTGATCGAAGGTGAACCGACGGCAGCAGAAGCCGGGCAGCCGGCACCAAGCCGGTCAGTTGGCGGAGATGCTGGCACTGACCTACCTGGAGGCGCGCGGACTGACGCTGCTTGAGCGCAACTTTAGCTGTCGCATGGGCGAGATCGATCTGGTGATGCGCGATGGCGAGTCGATCGTGTTTGTCGAAGTGCGTTTGCGATCGCCGGGGGCCTACGCTAGCGCCGCCGAGAGCATCGATGCGCACAAGCAGAAGCGCATTGTCGCCGCCGCCGGTTTTTATCTGGCCGGGCGCGCGCAGTTGCCATGCCGCTTTGATTGCGTGTTGCTGGAGCATGCGCACAAGGATTCGATCCGCTGGATAAAGAGCGCATTCGACGCCTGAGACCCGAGGCGGCCGGCTATAATCTTGGTATGAACAAGTTCGGTGCGCCGGCAGTAGTTTCCCCGATTTCTCCGGCCAGACTTGAGCAACGGGTTCGCGCCCAGTTCGAATCCAGCGCCGCGACCAAGCGCGCCGCCGTCGATGCCATGGCCGCACCGATCGCGCGCGCGGTCGAGGCAATGGTTTCCGCATTGAACGGCGACCACAAGATTCTTGCCTGCGGCAATGGCGGCTCGGCGGGTGATTGCCAGCATTTCGCCGCCGAACTGGTGGGGCGGTTCGAACGCGAGCGGCCCGGCCTTGCCGCGTTGGCGCTGACGACCGATTCGTCGATTCTCACCGCGGTGGCCAACGATTACGACTACACGCAGGTATTTGCCAAGCAGGTGCAGGCGCTCGGCCAGCCGGGCGATGTGCTACTGGCGATTTCCACCAGTGGCAACTCGGCCAACGTGATCGCCGCCATCGAAGTCGCGCAACGCCGCGGCCTGCGTGTGGTGGCGCTGTCGGGCAAGGGCGGCGGCGCGATGCGTGCACTGCTGCGCGAAACTGACATCGAGCTTTGCGTGCCGGCCGATCGCACCGCGCGCATCCAGGAAGTCCACTTGCTGACCGTGCACTGCCTGTGCGACGGTATCGATTGTCTTTTGCTGGGAGAAGACCAATGAATTCACGCCTTGTCCTCACCTTCGCATTGCTTGCAGGGGCATTGCCCGCGCTGCAAGGGTGTTTCCCGATCGTGGCTGGCGGCATCGCGGCCGGCGCGCTGGCAATCGATGACCGGCGCACCCTGGCTACACAAGCCGAGGACAAGACGATTTTCGCCAAGGCCGAAACCCGCATCTCGGAACGCCTGGGCAACAAGGTGAACGTCAACATCACCAGTTTCAATCGACGCGTTCTGCTTACCGGCGAAGTACCGGATGAGCAGACTCGTACCGAGGCCGAGCGGATTGTCGGGGGCGTGGAGAATGTGGCCATTGTCGTCAACGAGTTGCAGGTCGCCGGCATTTCGTCGCTGACCGCGCGCACCAACGATGCGATCATCACCAGCAAGGTCAAGGGCAATTTCGTCGATGACCGCGATATTCAGGCCAATGCCTTCAAGGTGGTGACCGAAGCCGCGGTGGTATACCTGATGGGCCTGGTGACACGCGCCGAGGGTGATCGGGCCGCAACCGTGGCCGCGCGTACCAGCGGCGTGAAGCAGGTGGTCAAGGTGTTCGACTATGTACCGGTGGCGCCGCGGCCGGCCGCGGCCGGAAAGTAAGCGCAGGCTGGTGCGAGCCCGGGGCTTGCGGTTCGTGCGCGCCGCAGGTCGCGCAGTGTAGCGGGCAAGGCGACTGTGCTTGCGCGCGTCATGCCACCCGAGTCGCCTCAGCCGGCCTGACGCTTCAACCAGCGCATCAGAGCGCCTACAAGCGGCAGCTTTTCGTACAACTCCTCGGCCGCATCCCAGTAATCGCGGTGCATGTCGACCCTGCCGTCCGCCGCGAAGCGCAGGTGCGACGCGCCGCGAATGGTCTGTGTAGTGCCGGTGTCGAAGCGCTTCATGCGAAACGTGAAATCCCAGGTGAGGAAGGCCTGGTTGCCCTGCCGCACCGCCTCGATCACCTTGAAGCGCGGTTGCTCGACTTGGACGAACATGTGCCCGAAGATGCGGCGGATCGGCTCGATACCCCGCACTTCGTTGAACGGATCCTTGAACCAGGCATGATCGGCGTAGATCTGGTCTAGGCGGCTCACCGCCGCAGGGTCGATATGTTCGAAAAAGTCGACCACGCGCGCGAGTTCCACCGACAGCGTGTGGCGCGTGGCGCCTGCGTCGCTCGGGGAAGTCATGTCTTAGAGACCAGTCATCTTGCGCACCGCGCGAAAGTAAAGCGCATACGGCAGCAGGCGCAGCAGCTTCAACCAGCGCGTGAAGCGTTTTGGAAAGTGCGTGTCGAAGTCGCCGTGCGCGAACCCCGTGATGATCGCCGTCGCAGCTTGATCGGCGCTGATCAACGCCGGCATCTTGAACTCGTTCTGTTTGGTCAGCGGGGTGTCGACGAAACCGGGGGTGATCAGAAACACGCCAATGCCGCGAGGCGACAAGTCGAGATACAGGGTTTCGGCCAGGTTGATGAGCGCCGCTTTCGAGGGGCCGTAGGCAAGCGCGGCCGGCAGGCCGCGGAAGCCGGCCACTGAAGAGACGATCGCCAGTGCCGGCCTTTCACTGGCGCGCGCCAGAAAATCCGGCAACACCGCTGCCAGGCCACCCACCACGCCGTGATAGTTGATCGCGAAATGCTCATCCATCGACGCCAGGTCAAACGCATCGGCGCGCATCGGACTGTAGGTGCCGGCGTTGAAGATCACCAGGTCGGCACCGCCCCATGCCTGCCTGATGCGGGCGTAGGCCTCGCTTTGCTGGCCAGCCTGGCGGACGTCGAGCGGCAATACCAGTGCCTGTGGCAAATCGGCCGCCAGCGCATCGAGTCTTTCGCGACTGCGCGCGGACAGTGCGACTCGCGCCCCGGCCGCGCCGAGTTGCCTGGCAAGCGCCGCACCGATGCCGGTGGAGGCGCCGATGATCCAGACGCGCCGCCCTGACCATTGCCGGATGGGAGGGTTGAAGGCCATGT
>JAYTDE010000216.1:0-6078 GCA_043736195.1 Burkholderiales bacterium
CTGCACAGGCACTTGCAGCTGTGGCGCGCCGGCCAAACCGCCCAGCCGCCCTTCCGCGGCCATGCGTTCACGCGCAAGGCGCGCCACCATGGCTTCGGCACGTACCGCTGCGCCGCTCATTTGATGCTCGTCGGCGGCGCTTGCAAGGCCGGCCCCGAGTCGTTGCCGCACCAGATCAAGCGCCTCGGCTGCAAGGGAGCGCTGACGTTCGGCCAAACCGTGCCGCGCCTCGAGGCTGCGCAGTTCGAGCACAACCTCGATCACTTCGCGTTCGTTGTGCGCATCAAGCCGCTCAATCTCCGCCAGCAATGCGTTTTGCTCCGCCGCCCGCGAAGACCAGCCCTGATTCAATGATTTGATGCGCGCTTCGAGCGCTGCGCGCGCCGGTTGATGTTTGCGGGCCGCCACCAGCCAGTCTTCCAGCGCCGTTTCTTCAAAACCCTTCCACCATGGCGACGGCACCGCTTGCGCGCCGAGGGGCATTTCACGAAACGCCGCCGGCAGCTGCACCGCCGGCAGGTCACGCCCCTGCGCACTGACTGTCGGCACCGCGAGGCCGAAGCTCAAGCCCAGCATGAGTTTGCACAGCGTGGACCGTCGCAAACCGGCGAAAGATGGCGGGAAGCTCACGGTCGTGCCGCCGTCGCGCCCACCGGAATGCGTACCAGCACGCGCTGGCCGATCAGCGGCAGCGGGTTGGTGGCGTCAAGCGTGACCACCAGTTCCACACTGCGCACATCGACTTTCTCGGCCGGGTCGTCAGTCGGCGGGCGCACTCCGAAGGCCTGGCCGAGACGCGTCACCCGCCCCTTGAGAACGCGTGACTCATCGGCTTCGATGACCACCTCGGCCGCCATGCCCGGCGCGACCGCGTGCACAAACCGGTCTTCCAGGTCGGCGCGCGCCACCCATGCAGCAGTCGGTGCGATCAGGAACAAGGGCGCGGCGCCGGTACTGACTGCGCTATCGCCCGGCCGCGCATAGCGCTTGATGATGCGGCCGTCGACTGGCGCACGTACCGCACGCAGTTCGACTTCGAGCGCCGCCAGTTTGATGCGCGTCTCGCCGGCCGCTGCCTGGGCGTTGCCGGCCTCGATCTCGGCCTTCAAAAGACTCACCTGATCGCGCCTTTCGTCGCGTTCCGCGCGGGCCACCGCCTGGCTTGCCATCAGGGGCTCGATACGTGCAAGTTCGCGCTCCGCGGCCAAAAGCTTGACCTTCAAGGGCTGCGTGCGGGTTTCGATCTCGCGCAATTCATTGCGCGCCGCCAGCAACTGCAGCTGCGCCTGCCGGTCGTCGAGTTGCGCCAGCAACGCGCCTTTCCTGACTTCAGCCCCTTCTTCCGCATGCATGGAACGTATCAGTCCGTCGCGCGGCGCTGCAAGGCGCACCATGCCGCCGGCAACATCGATCCGCCCTTTGGCAAAAGCAATGTAGTTCGCGCCGACGCGCGGCGCCTTGCCTTGCGCCCACGCCGCGGGTGCAGTCGCGCCCAGCGCGGCACCCAGAAGCACAAGGGCTAAGCCGACAGCGATGATGCGCCTGCCACTGCCGCGATCCGGGCTAATGGGGAGTTTGTCGTTCATCTGAGGTGATCCGTCCGTCTTCAAGGTGTATCAAGCGGTGGGCAAAGCGCGTCAGGCGATTGTCGTGCGTGACGCAAATGACGGCTGCGTTGCGCTCGACGGCCGCCGCCTGCAGCAAGGCTCCTACAGCGGCACCGTTCTTGCCGTCCAGTGCCGAGGTTGGTTCATCGGCAAACAACAACGCAGGCGCTTTCGCCAGCGCGCGAGCGATGGCAACGCGCTGCTTCTCGCCGCCGGACAATTCGAGCGGGCGCAAGTGGCTGCGCGGTGTCATGCCAACCGATGCAAGCGCAGCGGCGGCCTGGGTACGCATGACCGCCTTGCCGATGCCGGTGTATTGCAGCGCCAGAATCACCTGCTCCAGGGCGGTCAGGGCAGGGAACAGATTGAACCCCTGAAACACGAATCCGGCGTGACGCAGGCGGAATGCATCAAGCGCATGGGCTTGCAGTTGCCACAAGGGCTGGCCCAAGGCCTCAACGCTGCCGCTATCGGGCCTGGTCAAGCCCGACAGTGCGGCCAGCAAGGTGCTCTTGCCCGATCCGGACGGCCCGCTGACGAGCGTGAGTTCGCCGGCTTCGAGGGTGAGCGAAACATCGAACAGCACCTGGGCCGAGGTCTTGCCGGTGGTGAAGACCTTGTTCAGGGCGCTGGCGACAATGGCTGACATGGGCAGGTGTACGAAAACGCTCTAGCGCAACAGGGCAGCCGGATCGGCATGCCCCAGGGCACGCAACGCGGCCAGGCCGGACAACACCGCCACACTCAGCGTGATGCCGACGGTGACCCAGATCGCCCAGGCGGGGAATTCCATCGCCACGCGCAGGTGGTGCGCCACGGCGCCGACAAGCCAGGCGCACACAGCGGTGATGGAAAGGCCGATGGCGCCGATCCACAATGACTGTTCGATCACCACCGCGGCCAGTGAAGCACGTGAAACGCCGAGCGCGCGCAGCGTGGCGTATTCGCGGATCGAGGCCATGATGGCGCCCATCAGGGTCTGGCTGGTGATGATGATGCCCACCAGCAGGCCGAGCAGTGTGGAAAACGCGAAGCCGGCGCCGGCACCGGACTCTGTCAACCAGTAGAGTTGCGAGTGATGCGAGAACTCACGCGCGGTCCACACCTGGAAGCGCACCACCGGACCGGGGGGCGACAGTTCGGCGCGCACCGTTTCGGCGTTGGCGCCCGCTGCCAGACCCAACAGGAAGTAGGAGACCTCCTGCATGTCACGCGCGATCGAGCCGTCGATGATGCGCGCGCTGCGCATCGAGGTCAGCACATTGACGCCGCCGATGGCCCGCAAGCCTTCAACCACGGCAACCACCTTGACGCCGCGGCCCCCCATTTCGGCGCGCCCGCCCACGTCGACGCCGAGCTTTTCGCGATCGGAGGCATCGATGATGACGGTCATCGGCTCCAGCAGGGCAGCGCGCTCGGCGGGCGTGAGTACCTTGGAGAACGCCATCGCATCGCGATCAGGATCGATGCCAAGCAGGTAGGCGTAGAGATTGCGCCCCTGCGGAGTGCGCCAGTCGCTTTGCGCGAAGATGAAGGGTTCCACTTTCGTGACCTGGGGATGGGCGCGCAGTCGGGTTTCGATCTGGCCATTGACGGGCTTGCCCAGATCGATGCTCTGGGTGCCGGTAAAGCCGACCCACAGATCGGCGCCCGATTCATCGATATACACCGCCACCGTGCCGAACATGCCGATCAGGAGTGCCAACTGAACCAGCACCAGCAAACCGGAAAAGGCCACAGCCAGCACCGCCGCAAGATAACGACGCCATTCATAAAGGAGCGAAGCGCGCGCCAGCGAGATCATTCAGAAGTCACCGCGCGCTCGTGTTTGGGTAAAGAGGAGCATTGGGTGATATGACTGCTGTCACCTACCGGGAGTTGCTTGGGTTCGCAACAAAAACATGCCTCTTGCGAGGCCATGCATGTGGTTGAAACACCAATGGCAACAGGGTTTACCCGCCATTTGCCAGGCATGTCGACATGCGCTCGAACAGGGCGTTACGAGCGGCCGGCGATGCGCCCCGCCGTATCAACGGGAGCGATGCGGCCGCACCCTTTGCGGCCGCTTCCTAGGCCGCTTTGGCCTGCTGTTGCGGAGCGTTCCATTTGGACAGCAGCGCCGCGCAGGTTTCGCGTGCCGCCTTCAGATGCCGTTCCTTCACATGCCCATAGCCGCGGACTTCTTCGGGAAAAGAGGCGATCGCTACCGCCATCTCAAGCTTGTCCTTCGACAGCGTACCGAGCAAGCCCGCAACCATCTCACGATATTCGCCGATCAACGCGCGCTCGGTGCGCCGCTCTTCGGGCTGGCCGGCACACGCGCAATCGGCCTCAAGGCATACCCTTGCATCGATGGCGCAGGTTCCGCGCGGCGGCCGGTATGCGCCGCGTAATCAGGTTTACTCGAACAAATCGCCTACGAGAACTGAAAATTCCGGCAAGACAAATGACAAGTCCAGTGTTTCAGTCTCGCCCAATACCCGTATGTCGCCTTTGCTCCGATTGAGAGTGACACGCCGGCGCCGCGGATCGACGACGACAACCGCCAGGGTGCCCGCATCCAGCCATTCAAACACTTTTTCTTCGACATCCGAAAAAGCGTCCGATGGCGATATCACTTCAACAGCCAAGTCAGGTGCGCCGGGGAAATAGCCGCGTAGCGCGCGCGCCGCATCTGCCCGTGCTGCGGTGATGAAGGCGACGTCCGGAGCACGCACAGTATCCGGGTCGCGTTTGATGATGAAACCGGTCTCCGCTGTAAGGACCACCCCAAGCTTGCGCGGACGCACGTGTTGCATGATCCGCCACGACAGATTCATCGTCACACGGCCATGTTCGTACCCTGCAGGTGCCATTCTGCGCAACTCCCCTTCGACAAGCTCATAGCGCCAGCCATCGGCTGGCATGGCCAGAAGCTGCTCGGCGGTCATGGTCGCGACAACGACAGTCATGGCGAAAAGTATAACCTGTGGCGCAGCGCAGGACCCCCTCCGTCCTACGCCGCCCGGACGCTGGCAACGGGCGTTTGATACGCGGCAAGCAAGCTCGCCTGCTTCTCGCGCGCCGCTTTCAAATGACGCTCCTTGACATGCCCGTACCCGCGAATATCCTCGGGGACGGAGACAATCGCCACCGCTGTGTCGATATTGTCTTTTGACAAGCTGGCCAGGAGCCCGGCAACCATCGCGCGATACTCGCCAATCAGCGCGCGCTCGGTGCGCCGCTCATGGGTCTTGCCGAACACGTCGAAGGCGGTGCCGCGCAAGCCCTTGAATCTGGCCAGCAGGCCGAAGGCTTTGAGCATCCATGACCCGTACTGCCGCTTGACCAGTTCACCCTGGGAATTGCGCTTGGCCAGAAGCGGCGGCGCCAGGTGAAACTTGACCTGATAGTCGCCTTCGAACTGGTTGCGGATTTTTTCCATGAAGGCAGGGTCGGTGTACAGGCGTGCGACCTCGTATTCGTCCTTGTAGGCCATCAGCTTGTAGTAATAGCGGGCCACCGCTTCGGCCAACCGGGTACCGCCGACCTTGGCCGCTTCGGCCACCCGCACCTCTTCGACAAAGTCGCTGTACTGCTTCGCGTACGCGGCGTTCTGGTAGGCGGTGAGGAAGTCGACGCGCTTGGCCACCAGTTCTTCGAGGTTGCGTGAAAACATCGCCATTGGCTTGAGTTGCGCCAGCGATACCACCTGTGCCGGCGTGGCGATACGCTCCACCGCCGCCGGATCGACCGCGGCATAGCGCCCCCAGTCGAAGGCCTTCTTGTTGAAGTCGATCGCCACGCCGTTCAATTCAATGGCACGCATCAGTGCCGCTTCACCGACCGGAATCGCGCCGTTCTGGAACGCGTAGCCCAGCATGAACATGTTGGTGGCGATCGCGTCGCCCATCAGCGCGGTGGCCAGGCGGCTGGCGGCCACCAGCGAAACCGCTTCCTTGCCCGCGGCTTCGACCAGGGCGTTCTCAAGCGCTGCGGTCGGCATCTTCCAGTTCGGGTCCTTGACGAAGGCCGAGGTGGGCGACAAGGTACTGTTGACCAGCACGCGGGTGCGCCCGGCGGCCACGCGCGACATCACATCCTTTCCAGCGGTGACCACCAGATCGGCCCCCACCACCAGATCGGCCGCAGCGGTGCCGACCCGGGTGGCATGCAGGTCGTCCGGTGAAGCAGCGATTTGCACGTGGCTTGTGACCTGCCCACCCTTTTGCGCCAGGCCCGACATGTCGAGCACCTGCGCGCTCTTGCCCTCGATGTGCGCTGCGACCGCGACGATCTGGCCGATGGTGATCACGCCGGTGCCGCCGATGCCGGTGACCAGGATATTGAACGGTGTTGCCACTGTCGGAATCACCGGTGAGGCCAACACAGGCAGCGCAGTGGCGTCGGCACCGGCCTTGGCGCTGGCCGTGAGGTTCGGCTTGGCCGGCTTCTTGAGGCCCCCACCAACGACTGTGACAAAGCTCGGGCA
>JAYTDE010000217.1:0-1998 GCA_043736195.1 Burkholderiales bacterium
CCGCAACTCACCGTGACCCCGGCCATCACCCCCGGCGCCACCTGCACCCTCAGGCAGGCAATGGCGGCACGCAGGCGTTCGGCCACCAGCAGGGCGCCGGCGCAATCGGTCTCCGGCAGCACAATGCAAAACTCCTCGCCGCCATAGCGTGCCGCCAGATCGGCCGGCCGCTTCAGTTCGCTCGCGAACACCTGCGCCACCGCTTTCAGACACTCATCGCCCCCCAGGTGGCCGTGGCTGTCGTTGAAACGCTTGAAATGGTCGATGTCGAGCAATATCACCGACAGTGGCACATGGTTGCGGCCGCAGCGTCCGATTTCCTCGGCAAGCTTGCTGTCGAGGCGTCGCCGGTTGGCAATGCCGGTCAGACCGTCCATATCGATCAGGCGCATCAGTGCCGCATTCGCGCTACGCAATTCCTCCGAGCGCAGCACCAGTTGCCGGCGCATCTGCGCGATGCGCGTCATCGAGCGTATCTTCGCTTCCAGTACCTTCGGATCGAATGGTTTGGTCAGGTAATCGTCGCCGCCGGCGTCGATCGCGGCTTCGATGTCGGCGCTCTCGTTGCAACCGGAAAGAAAGATGATCGGCACCCACTGGTCGCGTGCACCGCGGATCACCCGCGCCGTCTCGTAGCCGTCGATACCGGGCATCATCACATCGAGCAGAATCAGGTCCGGATCGCTGGCGCCGAAGCGGTCGATGCCTTCGCGCCCGTCCGCCGCCTGCACCACTTCATGGCCCATCTTGCCCAGATAGGCCTTGAGGAACAACCTTTGGCTGGCCGAATCGTCGATAACCAGGATTTTCATGTGAGCTCCAGTGCGGATCGCAGGCCCGGAGGCGTGAGTGCCGCGGGCCCGATGAGGGCCTCGGTGAAACAGATTTCAACTATGCTCAAGTCGTCGGCATAGGGTTTGCACGCGCCGAATCGCTCAAGCGCCTCGATAACCGCCTGCGGCACCGCGCGGGCGGTAGCCCCCGAGTTGGCCGCGATGCTTTCAAGCCGCGCTTCGCCGAACGCTTCGCCATTGCGGTTGACCGCTTCACTGACCCCGTCGCTGGCGACTACAAGTCGGTCGCCGCGTCTGATCGGCAGGCTGACAAAAGCGTCATCGAACGCCGCGTCGCGCACGATACCAAGTGCGAAACTGCTCGAACCGATGCGTTCGCGCACACCACCCGCGGCGCACAAGAGCAGCGGCGGCAGGCCGCAATTGGCCACCGTCAGCATGGAAAGATCGGCGTCCACGCTGACGATGCCCGCCGCCAGAAAGTGCCCGCGCGGCAGGGCGTCGGCGACCCGCCGATTGAGTTCGTGCAGTATCCGATCGGAGTCGAGACCCTTGGCCACCATGCTGTGAAAGGCATCCGCCACCGGCATCGCGCCCAGCGCGGCGGCCAGGCCGTGCCCGGTGAAGTCGCCCACCAGCACATGCAGGCAGCCTTGCGGCGACAGCGCCGACAGCAGCAGGTCGCCGCTGAACACCTCGGCCGCAATCAGGCGCGAGCGCAGCGCGGGCGACACATGCGCGCGCCCGGATACGGCGCGATCGAACACTTCACGCGCCATCTCCTGGTCTTCGATCACGCGCGCGTAGAGGGCACGGGTGCGCGCATGCACCACGCGAATCCGCTCCATCGCCCGGAGCTTGGCCAGCAGAACCCCGGGCGTCACCGGCTTGGTCAGGAAATCGTCGCCACCGGCGTCGATGGCGCGCGTCAGGCTTTCCTCGTCGCCCGAGCCGGTGACGAAGATCACCGGCGTGAAGATGTCGCCCGAAAGCAGCTTCAGGCGCCGCGTGGTCTCGACGCCGTCGATGCCCGGCATCAGCATGTCCATGAACACCACATCGAAAGTCCCTGGGCGGAAGCATTCGAGTGCCGCCTCGCCGCTGCCGGCCACCTCGACTACGTAACCGGCGCGTTTCAACAGCGCGCGCAGGAAGGCGCGGCCGGTGATGTCGTCGTCGACCACCAGTGCGGTCGGCACGGGCG
>JAYTDE010000218.1:0-12173 GCA_043736195.1 Burkholderiales bacterium
TGGCGCCGCACCGATTCGTTGGGCAAGAGGGCGTTCCATGCGCCTTTCCCAGTAGCCAGGCCGGGTTGCGACGTGGTCGCTCATCAGCTTGGTTGCGCAGTCGCGGTCACTGCATGTGGCATGCGCTGAAACAGACCAAGGCGCCGCCACGCAAGCGGCAGCCAGCGCGAGGCGCAGCAGGAAAAATGACCGTGCCAGGCTCATGGGGTGCCCCTTATGGCAACGGCTTGCGCACCAGTTGCTTCTCGAACGCCGCATCATTTTTTGTGACGCGCCGCCGCTCCTGCGGCCCCATGCTGTTGACGTGACGCACAAAGTCATCCAGCGGCAGGGGTTCGCACATCTGTTGTTCGCCGCTGTCGTTCTGCAAGCTCAGATAGAAAAGTCCGCTGCCGGTGCTGGTCATCACGTAATGCTGTTGCGGGCAGCGTGCGTTGAGGCGGGCGATGGCCGAAGAGGCGCGGGTTGAACGCATGGGGTTTTCCTTGTTGCAACGGTGTGCCTGCTGCTGCGCCCGACTCTTGATAGCGGCAGGCAGGCAACCCGGCTTGCGGGTGTGCGAGCGCTTTTTGAAATCCAGGCGCTCATGGCTTGCGAACTTCGCGGTGATTCTGGCCATGATATTAGCGACAGTCTGCGTTGCGGTTGTGCAAGCGTGCATGCCGGACCTGCGTCTTCTCGCTGAGCGACTCAAGGAACGCGAGCAAGTCGGAGGATTCCGCCGTGCTCAGTCGCAGTGGCTTGAGAATTCGTTCGCCGTCCGCATGCAGGCGCTCTTCATTCAATTCCGAGTAGTGCCGCACCACATCGGCCAGCGTCGCATGGCTGCCGGCGTGCATGTAGGGAGCGGTGCGCGCGACGTTGCGCAGGCCCGGTACCTTGAATTCGCCCCAATGTCGATGTTCCAGGCTCAAGTGCCGGGTGGCCACGGCATTGCCGCGGGTCTGGTCGTCGTTGTAGCGGCCCAGCAGGTTGAAGGGGCTTTGCCTGACTAGTCCAATGCCGGCATGGCGGCCGGAATCGACCCGACCCGGTGCGGCGAAAAAGGGTACCCCGATGTCGGCAAACTCGCCGTTGCTGAAAGCGGGGCCGAAGTGGCATACGGCGCAATTGCCGCCGCCGACGAATATCTTCAGGCCGCGCTGGGCGGCCGCCGGATAGCGGGCCATGCCCTTTGCGTCGTCACGCAGAAGGGCGTCGCGAAAAGCGTCGAAGGGAGTGCGGCCGCTGACAATCGTTTCCTGGAATGCTGCCAAGGCCTTGCTCAAGTTGACCATCACGGTTTCGTCGTCCTGTGGTCGACCGAAAGTCCGCCGATAGCAGGCGGCAAGGTCCTTGTTGTCGCGCACGCGCCGCGCCAGGAGCGCGGCGTTCATGCCCATTTCAAGCGGATCGGTCAGGGGCCGGATCGCATGGGCCCACAGGCTGTCGGCGCCGCCGTCGCGGCCGAACCAGCGGGCAAAGCGGGTATCGGTCACTGTCGGGGCATTGCGGTCGAGCATGACGCTGCCGAAACTTCTGGCCTGGCCGTCGGCCCAGGCGCGGCCCGGCAGATGGCAGCTGACGCAGGCCAGGTTCTGGTTTAACGATAGACGCGGATCAAAGAACAGTGCATGGCCAAACGCAATGGCGGCGGGCTTGCCGGAGTGGCGATTGCTCGCATCCCTGATCAACACCGGCGGCCACGGGCCGTGGCGGGCGATGGCTTCCTTTTCGCTCGCGCTGAATTCCGTCTGCGCGCTGGCGGGCATGCAGAGAAGGGCCAAGCCCAGAGAAACACTGAACAAGCCCGCAGGGAACCAGAGCCGCTTTTGCATCGCCTTGATTTGATTCGAGACTACCGTTGGAGAGTCAGCGCTACAGGGGCTCATCCAGTGTTTTTCCAAGCTCTCGACCAAGCGCGCAATCACTTCAAGGGGTAATCCTGTTTCAGGCGCTCGATGCCCTTGGCGTCCCGTACATCGAACAGGAACTCCCACTTGCCGGGCATGTGAAACATCAGGCCTTCGGCACGATAGCGTCCGGGAGCGCCTTGCGGCTTGACGCTGGCCTTGTAGTTCATGCCGTGCCGGTGCTCCGGCATGTGGGCGTCGACGCGCAATTCGTCGATCGTGGCGGCAGCTTCCTTGGCACAAACCAGCAGATCGACCGCGAAGGGCTTGCCGACGGCGATCCTGGCCGGGTCGGTGCGATACGCGATGCTGTGACGCGCGGAATCTATGGTCTTGCCGCCTTCGAGCGTGGCGTTGCAGGCATGCGCAACGCCGGGCAGCATGCCAGACAAGCAAACGGCTGCGATGACGATGATGCGAGGGCAATCACCCGGATTCGGGAACGCCTCCGTGAGGCACGCCATGGCGCCATGCGTTTTGGATCGCAGCGCGCCAACGGTGCGAGCGCCGGTCATGGCTTCTTCATCGGATTCGGGCCGAACAAGGCGTCACCATTGCGGAATGCCACGCGTTCGGCCAAGTCGGCTGGCAGGTCGCGCATCCACTCGCGCGACCAGCGCGCATGCTCCACGACATAGGGCCAGCGCTCCGGGGTGTAGGTGTCGGTGCCGACCATGAAGCGATCAGGGAACTCGGTGAACAGTTGCTTCCATTCCGGGTGCAATTTGCCGCCCGAACCATGGTCGGTACGAAAGGCCAGGTCGCACCAGAGCGACTTGTGTCTGGCCAGCATCTCACGCACTTTTTCCGGGCGGTCGAATCCGGAATGTGCCCACAGGATGCGTGCCTGCGGCCACTGGCGGAACAAGCGCTCGATGGCGTCCACATCCGAGTGCGCATGCAGCACCAGGTTGTTCTGCCGGGCCATCTCGACCATGCGCCTGGGCACCGGCAGATCGGCATCCGCACCGTACAAGTGAAATTCGCCGACAGCCACGTAGCGATACTTCTTCAACCGCTCTTCCATATAGCGCGCGATGTTTTCGTCGCGCACCCAGGTGCTGACATCGCTGCGCAGGCGATACGGGCGCAGCGAGGGCAGGATGATGTCGGGCGCCTCGGCATACAGTTTCTGGTTGCCGTCGTCGTTGGAACTCGATACCAGCGCGCGCCGGACGCCGGCCTTGCGCAGAAGGCCGATGGCCTCTCTGGGTGGCACCAACTCCCAGGCATCGTGACTGTAGTGCATGTGGGCATCGAATATCGGCAAATCGGCTGCTTGTGACATGCTTGAGGCAAAAGCCAGCAGCAGGGCATGGGGAAAGCGCATGAAAGGATTCCTGGGTAGTCGAAATAAAACCGTTATTGCCTTGACGCTGGCGCAGCGGCACGCGGCACCGGCTCCAAGGAGCTTAGTGTCTCGCAAAATCGCCGGTCTGCGGTAAAGTGCACCTCCGCTTTCCACTTGCCCATTCCAGCATGACTTCACTGCGCATCGGCCAGGGCGTCGACGTACATGTCCTGGTCAACGGCCGGCCGCTGATCATCGGCGGTGTCGCGATCCCTTTTGACAAAGGCCTGCTCGGCCATTCCGACGCCGACGTGCTGTTGCATGCGATCACCGATGCCTTGCTGGGTGCCGCGGGTTTGGGCGATATCGGTCGCCATTTCCCGGATACCGACCCGCAGTTTCGCGGCGCCGACTCGCGCGCTTTGCTGCGCGAAGCCATCAGGCGGGTACGCGCCGCAGGTTACACGCCGGTCAACATCGATTGCACCATCATCGCGCAGGCGCCGAAGATGGCTCCACATGTCGCGGCCATGGCTGCCAATATCGCAGCCGATTGCGCCATCGACGCGACGCGTGTCAACGTGAAAGCCAAAACCACCGAGCATCTGGGTTTCACCGGGCGTGGCGAGGGCATCGCGGCCGAAGCGGTGGCATTGCTGGATGCAGCCCCGTGACGGCGCCATGGTCCCGGCTGGCACGCAGGCCTCGCTCAGGTTCCAGGCAGGCGTGGCAGGCTAAGGCGCGCGCATAGTCCGCTGCCCTCGCGTGGCAGCAACTCGAGCGAGCCACCGTGCGCTCGCGCCACGCGTTCCACGATCGCAAGGCCAAGGCCGGAACCGCCCTGCGCACTATCGGTCGTGCCGTCGGCTGAACCGCGCGCGTCATCGAGTCGCGTGAAGGGCTGCTTGAGGCGTTCGACATCCGCAAGCGGGATGCCGGGGCCGCGGTCCTGTACCTCGATGATGGCGAGTTGATTGCCGGTGCCAAGGGACAGGGTGACCTGCGGCTCCGCGCCGCCGTACTTGAAGGCGTTCTCGATCAGATTCACCAGGGCGCGCCTGAGTGCGGCGGGGCGCGCCGATACCATCAAGGGGACGCCCGCGCCGGTGAGCGCGAGTTGGCGCCCCTGCGCCGCGTAGTCACGGGTGATCTGTTCGCAAACGGCGGACAGGTCGACCTCGGCGGCCATGGGCGCCTCATCCTGGCCGCTTCTGGCGAAATCGAGAAACTGACCGATCACCTGGTCCATCTGCTCGATATCGCTCACCATGCCATCGCGCAGGCCGTTGTCGGGCGACATCTCCACGCCCAGGCGCAGGCGCGCAAGCGGCGTGCGCAGGTCGTGCGAAATGCCGGCCAGGATCAAGGCACGATTCTGTTCCTGGGTCTGGAGGTCGCGCGCCATCTGGTTGAAGGCGCGGCTGACCTCGGCGATTTCACTTGCGCCTTCTTCGGCCAGTGCTGGCGGCACCGTGCCGCGCCCGATCGCATGCGTGGCAACTGCCAGTGCCCGCAGCGGCCGGGTGATGCGCCGCACCAGCAGGTAGGCGCCCACCAGTGCCAGCGCCACTGCCAGCAGGCCCCAGCCAACCCATTGCAATGGCACCGGCGATTGCAGGCGGTCGCGCCGCAGGCGCACCCAGTATTCGTCGTCTTCGATGCGAAAGCTGACCCACATGCCCTCGGCGCCGTTGCGGCGGAAGGCGAAGCGGGTTTCCGGCCCGGTCTTTTCGCGGATCAGCGATTCGACCCGCCGGATGCCACGTATGTCAGGCGCCGCTTCGAGTTTCTCGTCGGCTTCCACCGGATAGATTTCAATACGCTCCGAAATCGAGATTTCGCGCATCAGGTAGACGCGCGCTTCCGGCCGTGAACTGACCAGCGCGGCGCGCGTCAGGTTGACGATCGCAACAACCTGCTGCGCGATCTGCAGGCTGCGTGGCTCACGTTCGTAGATGCGGAAGATCTGGATCCACGCCAGCACCGAGAGCACCAGCAGGAATGCGATGATGAAAAACGTGCGCCATAGCAGGCTTCTGGGGATCAGGCGCATGCGCGATCAGGCCTGCATGACCGAGGCCGCCAACGTCAATCCGGCACGAACACGTAGCCAAAGCCCCATACGGTCTGGATGTAGCGCGGGTTGGCGGGATCGGCTTCGACCAGTTTGCGCAGGCGTGAAATCTGTACGTCGATGGCCCGATCGAATACATCGTACTCGCGGCCGCGCGCCAGTTCCATCAGCTTGTCGCGCGACAGCGGTTTGCTGGGATGGCGCACCAGCACCTTGAGCACCGAAAATTCGCCGGAGGTCAGCGGCACCGCGCTGCCGTCGCGGGTCATGCTGCGGGTCGCAAGGTTGAGCGCAAAGGGGCCGAAAACCACGCTCTCGGGCTCGGCAGCCGGCGCTGCCGGCGGGCCGCCTTCCTGCACGCGGCGCAGCACGGCATTGATGCGCGCCACCAGTTCGCGCGGGTTGAATGGTTTGGGCAGGTAGTCGTCAGCCCCCATCTCGAGGCCGACGATGCGGTCGACTTCTTCACCTTTGGCGGTGAGCATGATGATCGGCGTTGCGATGCCAGCGGCACGCAGGCGCCGGCAGATTGACAGACCGTCTTCCTGCGGCATCATCAGATCAAGCACGATCAGGTCGAACAACTCGCGATTGATCAGCTTGTCCATGAACTGGCCATTGGGTGCTGCCTGTGCCGCAAAGCCCTGTTCGCCAAGGTATCGCAGCAAGAGCTCGCGCAGGCGCGCGTCGTCGTCAACGATCAGGATCTTGCGTTTTTGCTGGTTCATGCGATGCTGGTCCGGGTTGGGTTGAAGTTTAGCCGCTTGCTGGAAGCAACGCGCCGCACAGGCATTAAGAGCGCAGGCCATTTGAAACAGTGTGTAAATCGGTTACTCTCGATCGCGTATCTCAAGCACTTTGGAGAGCCGCATGAAAGTCCTTTATACCGACCACAACTTTCCGGATATCGAATTCGAGCGTTCGCTGTTCGCCGCCGCCGGCATCCAGATGAAGGTCGCGCAGTGCGCCAGCGTTGAAGACGTGATTGGCGAGTCGGCCGACTGCCAGGCCCTGCTGATCACCTTCGCGCCGGCGGACGCACGGGTGTTCGCGGCGCGCCCGCGGATCGGCATTTGCAGCCGCATCGGCGCCGGTTTCGACACCATCAACACCGCGGATGCGGCGCAGCACGGCGTGTGGGTGGCCAACTCCCCGGACTATGGATCGTCGGAGGTGGCCTTGCATGCCCTGGCGATGGCGCTGTCGCTGCTGCGCCATTTGCCGCAATACGACGCCGATATTCGTGCGGGGGTTTGGGATGCGCATGCAAGCGGCGCCACCCGCCGGCTGGCCGACATGACTGTCGGCGTGCTCGGCTACGGACGCATAGGCAGCCGCTTTGCCTACTTCGCGCACACCATGTTCGGCCGAGTACTGGCCAGCGACCCGGATCGGATTGACGGCGATTTCGCGCCGTACGTGGAGCCGGCGACGCTAGAAAACCTGTTTCGCGAAGCCGACGTGATTTCCCTGCATACGCCTCTCAACGAGCAAACGCGCGGCATGGTCGGTGCGCGCCTGCTCGACCTGATGAAACCGGGCTCGTATCTGGTCAATACCTCACGTGGTGCGGTGATCGATATCGATGCGCTTGTCGCCCGACTGCAGCGCTTCGACGGGGTCGGGTTGGATGTGCTGCCGCAGGAACCGGTGCCGCGCGATTCGCCGCTACTGGCGGCGAAGAACGTGATCCTGTCGCCGCACGCCGCCTACTACACGGTTGCGGCGGAACGTGAATTGCGGCGCAAGGCGGTACAAAACATTGTTTCCTGGGTCCAGACGGGGCGCCCCGATTACCCGGTGGTGGAGGGAAGCCGCAAACCGCCCGCCGGCTGATCACAGACGCGGTAACAGCTGCCGCATTGCCGTCCCGACTTTGCGTGGGCGTACGGGTAATCCCGCAAGTGCGGTGCGGTTGCCGCATCGCAACATTGAAAAATTGGCCTTACCATTTGACAGCTTGAAAGGTGCGCGCTAGCCTTGCGCGTCCTGTTCAACAGGCTGCCGACGACGGGCCTTTGGATTACATGCGCGGGCTATGCATGGCGATCAACCGGCGGCCACATTTTGGAGACACACATGGTCGGATTCACACGTCGTGCCATTGCGACAGTGCTTGTAAGCGCGCTACTTTCGGCGGCCAGTACCGTCGCTGTGGCTCAGGAACGCCTCACCGTCTGGTTCAACAAGGGCTTTTACCCGGCCGAAGACAAAGCGCTGGAAACCATGATTTACAGGTTCGAGCAAAAAACCGGGGTCAAGGTCGATTTGTCGTTGTTCGCGGTGCAGGACATCATGCCCAAGACGGTGGCGGCGCTCGATGCCGGCACGGTGCCGGATGTTTCGTTTGGTCTCACCTATGACTTCCAGGCGGCCGGCAAATGGGCCTTCGAGGGCAAGCTGGTCGATCTTTCGGACATTTTCAATCCGATCAAGGACAAGTTCCTGGCCAACACGCTTTCCACCGCGTATCTCTACAACGACAAGACCAAGAAAAAGGCGTATTACGCTGCCCCGGTGTATCAGCAGACCATCCATGTCAACTACTGGAAGGACATGCTGGCCGAAGCGGGGTTCAAGGACACTGACATCCCGCAGGACTGGAAGGGCTACTGGAACTTCTGGTGCGACAAGGTGCAACCGGCGCACCGCCAGAAGACCGGCAAGCGCACCTTTGGCATCGGCAATCCGATGGGCGTGGATTCGACCGACAGCTTTTTCAGCTTCTACCAGTTCCTGATCGCGCACAACGCCAGGCTGGTCGATGACAGCGGCAAGCTGGTCATCGAGCAGGCGAAAAACAAGGCCGGCGCGGTGGCCGCCCTCAAGGACTACACCGATCTCTTGACCAAGGGTTGCACGCCGCCCTCGTCGACCAGCTGGAAGGACCCGGACAACAACGTGGCCTTCCACAACAAGACCACCTTGATGACCCACAACGCGACCATTTCGATCGCCGCCAAGTGGCTTGACGACAGCAACAACGCGGCGCTCACCGGCGAACAGCGCGCGACGGCCAAGAAAAACTACGAGGAACTGATCGCCACCACCGGCTGGCCGAAGAAGGTCGACGGCACGCCGATGGCCTACCTGGCAGCGATCAAGCTGGCAGTGGTGTTCGAGGGGGCGAAGAACGTCAAGCGCGCCAAGGAGTTCGTCGCTTTCATGATGGAGGATTCGAACCTGGTTCCCTATACCGAAGGTGCGCTGGGGCGCTGGTTCCCGACCACCAAGGGTGGGGCGCAACGCGATTTCTGGAAGGCCGATCCGCATCGGCGCACGGTGTTGAAGCAGTTTTCCGATGGCACCAACCCGTTCCCCTTCGTCTACAACTACCGTTTCACCATTCTCAACAACGAGAACGTCTGGGCCAAGGCCATGAGCCGCGTGACCAACGACAAGTGGCCGCCGGAGAAAGCGGTCGACGAAATGATCGCGCGCATCAAGGCGGTGGCCGGCTGAGTCGGGGGAGCGGGCGGCGCAGGCAACGCCAGTGGCAGCAGTACTGACCCCGTCGGCGCGACCGGTGGCGGCGGGCGCAAAGCTCGCCGCGGCTGGATCGACACGCCCGTTTCGACCATCCTCCTGGAACACCGTCGGCTGGGCGCTGGTTACGCCTTACGTGCTGGTGTTCCTGATCTTCGTGCTGTACCCGGTCGGCTATGGCCTGTACCTCGCGCGCGACCCGCAGAGCTACGTCAAGCTGTGGCACGACCCGGTGTTTTTCAATGCGGTGATCAACACCCTGCTGTTTCTGGTGGTGGTGGTCAACATCAAGTTCCTGCTGGCCCTGTTTCTCTCGGGCTTCTTCGTGCACGAACGCAAATGGATCCGCGTGCTGTCGGTGATTTTCATTCTGCCGTGGGCGGTGCCGTCGATTCCCACCATCCTGTCGTTCCGCTTCATGCTCAACCCCGAATGGGGCGTGATCAACAGCGTGATTTTCAAGCTGACCGGGCTGGATGGTCCCAACTGGCTCAATGATCGCTGGATCGCGTTTTCCATGGCCGGTCTTGTGCACATCTGGAAATCACTGCCATTCTGGACCCTGATCCTGGTCACCGGGCGCCTGGCGATCTCCAGGGATTTGTATGAGGCGGCCGCGGTGGACGGCGCCACCGGCTGGCAAAAGTTCACCTGGATCACCTGGCCCTCGGTGCGCACTCTGTATCTGACCAGCGTGATCCTGTCGATGATCTGGACCCTGGGCGACTTCAACAGCGTTTACCTGTTGACCGGCGGCGGCCCGGCCGACCTGACCCATGTGATGGCCACGCTCGGTATCCGTTACCTGCGCTTAGACCAGCTCGACATGGCGATGGCCACCATCGTGGTCGCACTGCCCTTCGTGCTGCCGCTGGTTTACTTCATGGTCCGGCGTCTTTCGGGCGACCCGGACAACAAATGAATTCGCGCAAGTGGTTCAACGAGGCGACGCTGATCCTGATCGGCATCCCGGTGTTCCTGTGGACCATCGTGCCGATTTATCACATGTTCCTGTTCGCTATTTCGAGCAAGGATGGTGCCTTCGGCGGCCACCTGTGGCCGGAGCATCCGACGCTTGCGAATTTCCAGTTCGTGTTCCAGCAAAAGCACCATTTCCTCAACCATTTCTGGGGCCAGTTGTGGTCCAGCACCATCATCGCCTTCGCCACTGGCTTGCTCACCCTGATGATCGCCACCGGCGCCGCTTTCGCGATCAGCCGTCTCAAGGTGCGTGGCGGGCGCGCCATCATGAACTTCGCGCTGGCCACCTATTTCATTCCAGCGGCGTTCCTGGCGGTGCCGATGTACAAGGCGATGGGGGTCTACGGGCTTCTCAACACCAAGGCGGCAATGATCCTGGCGATGGTCACGCTTGCCTCCCCGTATGCGATCTGGGTACTCAAGCAGGCTTCCGACAAGTTGCCGGTTGAACTTGACGAAGCGGCGATCATGGATGGCGCCACCGCCATGCAGTTGTTCCGGCTGGTGTACCTGCCCCTGATGGTGCCTTCGCTGGTAGCTATAGGGACCTACGCTGTGCTGCTGGCATGGAACGAATACCTGTATGCGTTCCTCCTGATGTCCGACGAAAAGACCGTGCCGCTCTCGGTCGCGCTGGGACTGTTTCTCTCGGCCGATGATTCGCCGTGGGAGCTTCTGATGGCCACCGGCTTCATTTACGCGCTGCCGCCGGCGGCGATCTATTACGCTTTTCGCAAGTACATGGTGTCCGGCCTGACCGCGGGAGCGGTGAAGAGTTGATGCCGGTGCTTGCGGCGGACCGGGATTTCGCTTGCATGCGGACCCTCCCTGGCCGTAACGCTTGACAGAAGGAAGCAGCGATGGACCAATCCAATATTGCGCGCCTGGGCCGGCTCTACACCGGCGCGGTGCACGATGTGCTGCGCGGCATGGGGCACGACAACTGTGTGTTGCCGACCAATATCCGCCCGCTCGATCCGACCCTCAAGTTGGCCGGTCCGGTGTGGACCGTATCGGGCCGCATCGACCGTACCAAGTCACGCCATGAAACCCTGTTGGGCTGGACCACCGTCTTGTCAAAGGCGCCCGCCGGGCATGTGGTGGTATGCCAGCCGAATCACCACGAAGTGGCGATGATGGGCGAGCTGTCGTCGGAAACGCTGAAGAACAAGGGCGTGCTGGGCTATGTGGTCGATGGCGGCTGTCGGGATACCGATTTCATTTTGGAACAGAAGTTTCCGGTGTTCCATTCGTTCTTCACCCCGTCCGACATCGTCGCGCGCTGGGTTCCCGACCATTTTGGTGAACCGGTGACCCTCGGTACGGTGACCGTCCGCAGCGGCGATTACATCCTCGGTGATCGCGATGGTCTGGTGGTGATTCCCCGCGAGATGATTGAAGAGACCATCAGCAAGACCGAAGAGGTCGCCTTGACCGAGAACAAGGTGCGCGACGCGATTCGTGGCGGCATGGATCCGGTGGACGCTTATCTCAAGTACGGCAAGTTCTAAAGTGCGCAGGCTTCCGCGGGTGCGCCCGGGCAAACGCCATGCGATCGGGCGATGATCGCGTTGAAGCTGGCGGCCGCGCCGCTGGTGGGGTGGCTGGCCAGCCAGGCGGGGCGGCGCTTCGGTCACCGGGTGGCCGGCCTGATTGGCGGTTTCCCTCTGATCGCCGGGCCGATCATGCTGTTCCTGGCCTTGGACGCACAACGCGACCTAATGTCGCGGTGTGTGCCGGTCTTGCAACACGCGGCGCAGCCGAAACGGCGGCGCATCTGGTCGATCGCGTCTTTGCGCCGCTGCCGGTTAAGCAATGGGGGATCGAAGTATCCCAACGGCTGCGCACCTGCCTTCAGCGCGACACCGCCCTGCAAGGCACGTTGCTGCGCATTTTCCTGTCCGTGACGGGGCGCTGCCTGCGCGAACATAGCCCCTGTGGCCCCGCCGCCGCACCAATCGAGGCGCTCGCCTCCATCCACCGTTTCGGCTCAAGCCTGAACGAGCACCTCCACTTCCATTGCTGCGTTGACGCCACTGGAGCTGATCACGAAGATCGCCGCCCGGGTGCCGCAGCCGCGTGCGCATCGCCATCGCTATTACGCTGTGCTGGCGCCCAATGTACCGCTGAGGTCGGTGGTGGCGGCGCTCGCCCCTGCCGCCGTGCCGCCAGCACCGACTTCCGTGGCGACCCGCGCTGCGCCCCGCGATCATGCCGTGTCGCGCCACCTGTGGTCCATGCTGCTGGCGCGGATATATCAGGTGTTCCCGCTGCTGTGCCCGTTCTGCCACAGTCAAATGCGCATCATCGCCTTCATCAACGATGCCGGCACCGTGAACAAGATCTTCGAGCACATCGGCGAACCCACCAGGCCACCGCGCATCGCTCCAGCGCGTGGGCCACCTTTGTGGAAGGCGGCAGCGGCGGCGGAACCGGCGCAGAACGATCC
>JAYTDE010000219.1:0-2884 GCA_043736195.1 Burkholderiales bacterium
GTTTGTGCTGATCGGCAAGCCGGGCTTCCCGGCGAACACGACCAGTGATGTGGTGAGGATGGCCAAAAGCCAGCCCGGTCGCCTCAATTACGGCACCGATGGTGTCGGCACCGGCATGCACGTGACCATGGAATTGCTCAAGCAGAGTGCGAAAATCGACATCATGCACATTCCCTACAAAGGCGGGCCGCAGGTGTTGACCGAAGTCGCCGGCAACCAGATCGATCTGGCGATGCTGCCGGTGACCCTGGCGCAGGGCTTCATCAAGGAAGGCAAGGTCAAGGCCTATGGCGTGACCTCGAAGGCGCGCTGGGGCAGCCTGCCCGGCGTGCCGAGCCTGTCCGAGTCGGCGGACTTGAAGGACATGGAGATGGAATCCTGGTTCGGCGTGCTGGCACCGGCCCAGGTCGAGCCGGCGATTCGCGAGCGTCTGGCGCGTGAAATCGCCGCGATCGTGGCCGACCCCGAGGTTGCTCAGCGGCTCGACGCCGCCGGTTTGAAGCCGATGAGCATGGGATCGGTGCAGTTCGGCGAGTACCTGGCGCGCGAAAAAAAGACCCTCGGTGCGGTGATCGACGCCGCCGGCATCAAGGTCGAATAGGGGTGTGATGGGCGATCCCGCATGCTGACCGTCGTTGCCGCGTCGCTGGTGGTGTTTGCCGGCTTCGCGGTGGGCGTGACCAGCATCGGCGGGATTCTCGTGGTGCCTACATTGACTACGATTGGCGGTGTCCCCTTGCGCGAGGCGATTGCCGCTTCCAACTTCAGTTTTGCTTTTGGCGGCGCGGCTGCGCTGATCCTGCAGGGCCGGCGCCGCGTGGCTGTGAACGTGGCCGGGTCGGCCGCTGCGCCCGCTTCGTTTTACTGGGCGGCACTCATCGGCGCCGCGTTCGGCGCCCTCACCCTGCAGTGGTTGCCGCTGGCGCTGGTGCGCATGGTGGTGGCGTTTCTGGCGGTGTTGTCCGGGGTCCTGGCGCTGCGCCCGACAAGAGCCGATGGCGCCGGCACAGCGGGACGCAGTGCCATGCCGGCGGCGACGCCGATCGGCCTTGTGGTGGGCTGCGTCTCGGCATGGTCGGGTACCGGCGGCCCGATTGCCCTGCTGCCGATCCTGCTGTTCGCGCGCGTGCCCCTGCTGCTGGCGGTGAGCGCCGGCCAGGGGGTGCAGTTGCCGATCGCCGGCGCCACCGGCGTAGTCAATCTGTTGACCGGGCAACTGAATCTGACGCTCGGCATCACCCTGGGCGTCCTGCAATTGCTGGGATGGTTTGCCGGCTGGCGCCTGGCACGCCATCTGCCAACTGCAAGTCTGAGAACCCTCCTGGCTTATGGCCTGATCGCGGTCGGCCTGTGGTTCGGCTGGAGCACCTTGAAGGAAGTCATGCCATGAATGCACCGCACTTGCGCGAACGACTTGCCGCCGCCGAATTGTTGCTTGCCCCCGCCTGGACCATGCAGGCCGCAGGGCCGGCAGCCAACATGGGCGTGGTGGTCGCCAACGGCCATTTCAAGGCCGTCGGCCCGCTGGCCGAGGTGGCGCAGGCCCATCCAAATATGAACCCGATCGAACTGCCGGCCACCTTGCTGATGCCCGGCATGATCGATACCCATCATCACCTGACGCAATCGTTCGGCAAGGCGCTGGCGTTCGGCGAACCGTCGGAAATCTATCGGCGCATCTGGGTGCCGCTCGAAGCCAGCCTGGATGAACATTGCCTGTATCTGGCGGCCAAGCTGGCCTCGCTCGAAGCCCTGCGTGGCGGCTTCACCACCGTCTGCGATGCCGGTACCCGCGCCGCCAGCGGCCTTGCGGCAGTGGCACGGGGTTCGCAGGACGCCGGCATCCGCTGCGTGCTGGGCTTGATCTGCAATGATCAGCACACCGAAGTGCCGCGCGATGCGATCCTGGCCGCGGCCGAGGCCTTTCTTGCCGCCGGGGTGCAAGGTGGATTGACCCATCCTTCACTGGCGATCTCGACCCCGGAGGTGGCCTCCGACGCCATGTTGCGCGAGGTCTCGCAACTCGCCGCCGCGCATGACGCGGTGTTCCAGATTCATGTCAACGAACACCTGGCTTCGGTCGAACGCCTGTTGATCGCGCGTGGCCTGCGGCCGCTGGAATTGCTCGATCATGTGGGTGCGCTCGGGCCGCAGGCCCTGGTGGCGCATGCCACCCTGATGGCGCCGCACGAACTCAACCTGCTGCGTGAATCCGGCGCCGCGGTCTGCTACAACCCGGTGGCCAGCGCCTTGAAGGGCAATGCGGTGGCCAGCGCACCGCTGATGGCCGCCTTGGGCATCCGCTTCGGGCTGGGCACCGACGGCACACGTGGCGACGGCTTTCGCCTGATGGATGCGGCCGAAGCGGCGCAGCGCTACACCAACGGCATCGCCAACGGGGACTCCTCCTGCGGCGGTGGCTGGCTTTGGGTGGATCGCGCCACCCGCGGCGGCGCCGACGCCGCCGGCCTGGGCGCGGTCACAGGGGCGATCGCCGCAGGTCTTGAAGCCGATTTCCTGCTGGTCGATCTCGATGTGCCGGAGATGACGCCCTCCTGGGACCTCACCTGGGAACTGGTGCGCTTGGCCGCGCGCGACCAGATCATCTCGGTGCATGTAGGTGGAAAACTGACTCTTTGGCAAGGCTGGCCGGTGGGCTGGGACGCGCGTGCCCTGCTTCACGAAGTGCGCGCGCTGGCGGCCGATGCCGTGGCCAAGGCGCCGATCCAGAAGATCCATTCATCTTCGCGTGAACATCGGGCGATGATGGTCAGGCGCGGCTGGGAGCGCGGCGGCGCGCCAGACTGAAGCGCCGGTAGCGCCGCACCAAGGTGCGACGGCTGATGTCTGCACGCGGTGCTTGCGGCTAGACTCGGCCTTTCAC
>JAYTDE010000220.1:0-1639 GCA_043736195.1 Burkholderiales bacterium
GCCGGGATTGCCGGTACGGTCAGCTTCAAGCGCCTGCACGAACTCGCCCGCGCCTTCGAGCGCGCGCTGCTGGTGGCGAAATCCGCCGGCATCGTTCCAGATGCCGATGACCTTGCGCTGTTGCACGCAGTGGTGGGCGGCATCGATGCCCTGGTAGCCGCGGTGCGGCAATTGCGGCAACCGCCGCCAATCGAGCCGCTCGAGGCACGGCTCGAGCTCATGCGAGCCGAATGGCTGGCCGAGTCAGGCGAGATCGACCCCACCCTGTTGCATCTCGAAATGCCGCCGATCGAGGACGATCAGGAAGAACCTGGTGCCCGGGTGGACGAGCCTGCCGCGTCGCCTGCGAACCAGAACGTGCAGCCGACGCCGGCCCTGCCGGCAGAGCACGCCGAGGTTGACTTCGATTTTTCCTCGGACGCGGACCTGGTCCAGGGCGCCACCGCGTTTGCGGCGGCGCTGGACGGCATGGCGAGCGACGCAGGCAATGCGCCACTCATCGATGTCGAGACCACCGGTGCCCATGCCGCGTCACTCGATTTCGATGTTTCGTTCGACGCGGCAGGCGCCAGCGCCATCGCGTTCGGGCCGGCGGACCAGGCGCCACCCGCGCCTCACGTCGGCGATGCGCCTGAGCTCACGCCGGCGCATTCGATCGATCTGCTGTTCGAAGACGCACCAGTCGCGCCGGACCAGGCTGGTTCACAGGATGTAGGAAAGCTCGCCGCAGCCGGTGTGACCGGCTCAGACAAACCGTCGGACAGCGCGCTTGCGCCTGACAACGCGGACCATGCGCCGCCGCCCGCCTTGCGCGGAGCGGATCCATCATCACCAATAGCGGCAATGCCGGATTCATTGACCGCGATCGGCGCCTTGGCCGGTTTGGCCGCGGCTGCCGGCCTCGCGGCATCCGCGACGGGCAGGTTGGCTACCGATGAGGATCAGCGGGATCAAGCGATAGTGCCCGGCGAGGCCGCAGTGTCGCCTGCCCTGCCGATGCCGGTTGGCGCCCAACCCCCGGCGCCGCTTGCGAGTGCCGCAGCGCTCGAGGCCATCGATCTCGCAGTGCCACCGGCGCTGCCTACAGTGACCGCACAAGGGCGGCCGGCAAGCGATGCCGCGGCACTCCATGTAGCTGAATTGCGCGCGCGCGGCTTCGACCCGGCCGAACGGCTGTTGACCCGCATCGAAGACGAAATCGATCCACAGCTGTTGCCGATATTTCTTGAAGAAGCAGCCGAGCTGGTGCCGCAGTTGGGCCAGCAGTTGCGCATCTGGTCTAACCAGCCGGGTGATGCGCGCAATGCGCAAGCCTTGCAGCGCACGCTGCACACACTCAAGGGTAGCGCACGCATGGCCGGGGCGATGGCGATCGGGCAGGTCACGCACAGCATGGAAACGCGCATCGAGAATGGCCTCGGTCTGCCGGCGATTCCGCCCGCGATCATGGATGGGCTGATTCTGTCCTACGATCGCGTCAGCCAGTTGTTTGAGGCCTTGCGTGGCGGCGAAGAGGCAGAGCAAGGCGCGCTGTCGCAAGAGCTCACCGAGAGCGGCGCTGACGCCACCAGTCTTGACCGGTCTGTTCATGCACAGGATAGCGCCGCTGACGCGCCGCCCGCGGACCTGGATTCGGCGC
>JAYTDE010000221.1:0-3019 GCA_043736195.1 Burkholderiales bacterium
ATCTCGTGTTCACGTTAAAGTGCGGCGATGCAGCAGACCCTGCTCATGATCGAAGACGATGCACGCTTGGCCGGCATGGTCATCGATTACCTGACGCACGCCGGCTTCGATGTCGCCCATGCCGCACGTGCCGCCGATGGCCTGGCGTGGCTGGCGGCACACCGCGCCGATCTGGTGATTCTCGACCTCATGCTACCGGACGGCAACGGGCTCGACGTATGCAGAACCATCCGCGCCGAATCCGACTTGCCGATACTGATGCTGACCGCGCGCGGCGATGCGACCGATCGCATTGTCGGCCTTGAACTGGGCGCCGACGACTATTTGCCCAAACCGTTTGAGCCGCGTGAATTGCTGGCACGGATTCGCGCCGTGTTGCGTCGCCGGGGCGGTGCCGGCAACGAGCGCGCCGGAGCGGTACTGCGTTTTGGCCGGCTCGAGATTGATCGCGATGCACGGCGCCTGCGTATCGATGGCCAAGTCTGCGACCTGACCGACCACCAGTTCGCCCTGGTGGGCGCCATGGCCGAACGTGCCGGCCGCGTATTGTCGCGCGAGCAACTGATGGATCTGGTCAGTGGCGAACCGCTGGACGCGTTCGACCGCTCGATCGACGTGCATATCGCGCGCATTCGTGCCGTCATCGAAAGCGATCCGAAGCGACCGCTGCGCATTCTGACAGTGCGCGGCGCGGGCTATGTGTTTGCGCGGGTCCAGGACACCTACACCTTCCTGATGTTTGTATTCTGGCTGCAACGGCCGGACCTGGGATTCAATCAAGTCGCCCTGTTGCTGGTGACCTGGGTGCATGGTTGCATCGGCATGCATTTCTGGTTGCGCATGCAGCCCTGATATGCACGCTACCCTTTGATGCCCTATACCGCGGCCTTGCTGGTACCGCTCTGCGCGCTGTTCGGCTTCGTTCAGGGCGGGCGCGAAGTCGCGGTTCTGGTGCAGGATCCACAGTTCAGGCAAGCGATGTTCGCGGCCGCCAAAATTCCCTCGGCGGTGCTGCAGGCGGGCATGGCCGACACCACGCGCATGCTCCTCTCAAGCTTCGGCGCCCTGCTCGCCGCCACGCTGCTGCTGCGCTGGTTGCGCCTGGCACGGGAGCGGCGTCAATCGGTACGTGTCACCTACCCCGGCGGCATGACGGTCAGCATGCCGCGCGGCTTTTCGGTGCTCGAATGCAGCCGCCATGCCGGCATCGCCCATACCTCGGTATGCGGCGGCCGCGGTCGTTGCTCGACCTGCCGGGTGCGCGTTAGCGCCGGCTTCGAATCGCAACCGGTGGCAGCACCAGCGGAGGCGCGCCTGCTGTCGCGCGTGAAGGCCGGGCCCGAGGTGCGCCTGGCCTGCCAGCTGCGGCCGAGCGCCAACCTGTCGGTGATCCCGCTGATCCCGGCCACCATCGACCCCGCGCAAGCGCTGGACCAAGCGGAGCGCATGAGCGGCGAGGAACGCGAGATCTGCGTCCTGTTCGCCGACCTGCGCGGCTTCACCCGCTTGTCCGAAACCCGCTTGCCCTATGACGTGGTGCATTTGCTGAACCGCTACTTCGAAGCCACCGGCAGTGCCATCGACGCCGCCGGTGGCATCACCAATCAGTTCACCGGCGACGGCGTCATGGCCTTGTTCGGCGTGCATGCCAGCGCCGAGGTCGGCGCGCGCCAGGCGCTGCAAGCGGCGCGCGACATGACTCGCGCCGTGGCCCGCCTGAGTGAGGAGTTGCAGGACGAGTTGCCGGCGCCGCTGAAAATGGGTATCGGCATCCATTGCGGGCCGACCGTGGTCGGCCACATGGGGCGCGGCCTTGCCACCTATCTCACCGCCGTCGGTGACGCGGTCAATACCGCCAGCCGGCTGCAGGACCAGACCAAGCACTTCGTCTGCCAACTGATCATCTCGGAACGGGTGGCCGAACGCGCCGGTCTGGATGCGTCGATCTACCCGCGCGAGGAAATCAGCGTACGCAATCGCGATGCGCCGATCGCCATCCGCATCGTGGCCGAGGTGGAAAGCCTGGTCCTTGAGGCATCCGCTGGCGCCGGGCGGACGTAGAAACCGCATGCCCGCACCCGCCACGGCAACCGATATCGCCCGCAGCGCCGCCGCCGCTTCCAATGGAAGCGGCGCGCTGTCCTGGCGTCGCGCGCGCGACTGGCTGTCAGGCAACGCCGGCGCCGCGCTGCCGCTCCGAGTGCAGCGTGAACTCGATGCGCAACGCCGGCAGAATGAAATCCTGATCGGCTGGGTCCAGGCTGCGCTGGTAGTCACCTTTGCCCTGCTGTACGCGTTTTCCCGCAAGACCTTCGCCTTCGATGTGATGCTGCGGCCGGTGCCGTGGGCGCTTGGCGTGTATGCCGTATTCGTTGCCTATCGCCTGACCCTGGCCTACCGGGGCCGGCTCAACATCAACCGGCAGATCCTCTCGGTGATCGCCGACAACTGCCTGCTGATGATCACCATCTGGAGTTTTCACCTGCAATACGGACAACCGGCCGCCTTTTCCCTCAAAGCGCCCACCCTGTTCTATGTCTTTATCTTCATCGCCTTGCGTACCTTGACCCTGATGCCAGGCATGGTGCTGCTGGCAGGCGCGGTCGCGGCACTCGGCTGGCTTGGCCTGATCGGCATCGCGATCAACGCGCCGGGCGGCATGGACCTGATTACACGCGACTACGTGGTCTACCTGACTTCGATGCACGTGTTGATAGGCGGCGAGATCGACAAGGTCATTTCGATCTTGCTGGTCTCACTGATCCTCGCGATCGCCACCGCGCGCGCCGGCGCCCTGCTGCACCGTTCGGTGGCAGGCCAGGCCGCCGCACTGCAGCTGGCGCGCTTCTTCTCGCCCGACATCGCGGCGACCATCGTCAACGCCGACGAGATCCTCAAGCCCGGCAGCGGTCGGCAGACCGAAGCGGCTGCAATGTTCATCGACATGCGCGGCTTCACGCGTCTGGCCGCCAGCATGGCGCCGGGCGAGCTGGTGGGTCTTCTGGGTGAATACCAGAAA
>JAYTDE010000222.1:0-1771 GCA_043736195.1 Burkholderiales bacterium
GGATTGTCCGCCAGCATCTGCTCGATTTCGGCGTTGAGTTCGATGGTCGATAGCTGCAGCAGGCGGATCGACTGCTGTAGCTGCGGCGTCAGCGTCAGATGCTGCGAAAGCTTGAGTTGCAGAGCTTGCTTCATGATCCTCAGAGCCGGAAATGCTCGCCCAGGTAGACCCGGCGCACGTTCTCGTTGTCGACAATCGCATCGGGCTCGCCCGAGGCCAGCACCCGCCCTTCGCTGATGATGTAGGCGCGGTCGCAGATACCCAGTGTTTCGCGCACGTTGTGATCGGTGATCAATACCCCTATCGACCGTTCCTTGAGAAACCTGATGATTTTCTGGATATCCAGAACCGCGATCGGGTCGACGCCGGCAAACGGCTCGTCCAACAGAATGAATTTCGGATTTGTTGCAAGCGCGCGCGCGATTTCGACGCGGCGGCGCTCGCCGCCCGAAAGTGACAGCGCGGGGTTGTCGCGCAGGCCGGCGATGTTGAGATCGGCGAGCAGTTCAGTGAGCCTGGCTTCGAGTTGTGCTGGAGCAAGCCTTTGCAACTCGAGCACGGCGCGGATGTTTTCATCAACCGTGAGTTTGCGAAATACCGATGCTTCCTGCGGCAGGTAGGAAAGCCCCAGTTTCGCGCGTCTGTGCATGGGGTGCGAGGTGACATTCTCGGCGCCCAAGGTGATGCTGCCGGCATCCACCCCCACCAAGCCGACCACCATGTAGAAGCAGGTGGTCTTGCCGGCTCCATTGGGCCCCAAGAGGCCGACCACTTCGCCGTTGGCCACTTCGAAAGAGACGTCCTTGACGACTTCGCGCGACTTGTACTTCTTCTTTAGGCCCTGCGCCTTGAGACTGCTCATTTCTTTGGCGCCTCGGGATAGGCTTCGCGCGGGGCGGCGATGCCTCCGGCTGGCTTCAAGCTCAGGCTGGGGCGCTTGTCGGCCGGCGCCTCGATGGTGGCCGGCGGCAGGTTGCGCGGCTGGATCACGGCCCGCACCCGGCCGTCGGGGTTGTTGGTCGATCCCGAATCACGTCCACCCAGGACGTTGTAAAACTCGCTGCGGCCGTCATAGGTGATGACGCTGCCGCGCACTTCGTCGGCACCGCGCACGATGCGTGCGCGCGTGAAAAGCTCAGCCTTTTCGGACTTGGCATCATATTCGATGCGCTCGCCCCAGCCCTCGACGTACTCGTCCATGGCTTCGCGTTTTTGCTTGAAGTAGGCAAAACCGCCGGGACCCTTTTCCGCGGTGCCGCGCTGAAAACCCTCAGGATCCTGCTTGACGGTGAGTTTGTCGGCACGGATCACCAGCGTGCCCTGGGTCAGGGTGACGTTGCCTTCGAATATGTTGACCTGGCGCAGATCGTCGTAGCTCATGCGGTCGGCTTCAATGTTCACCGGCTTCTCGCGATCGGCCTTTTCCGCCTGTACGGCGCCGGGCAGCGCCAGCAGTGCCGCCAGCGCCAGCAGTGCGCAAGGAAATCCATGGCGGATGGATTTGCTCATCTGCCGTACTCAGTTGCCGCCGGCCGGACTGCGGTTTTGCTGAAAGCTCGCGCGAATGTCGGCATGCAGCTGGAAACGTCGGTAGCGATTGTCGAAATCCATGCCGGTGCCGTTGAGGATCGACAGTCCCTGTTCGATGCGTACCCGGTCGGGTGTATCGGCGCGATCCAAGTCCGGCATCACGCGCAGATAGCTGGTTGTCACGCGCATGGATTCGCTTGCGCCCTTGCCACTTTTTTGCGCTTCGGCGGCGCGGAAGACT
>JAYTDE010000223.1:0-5601 GCA_043736195.1 Burkholderiales bacterium
CTCACGGTCGCCGGCATGGTCAAGTCCTTCGGCGGCGTCAAGGCGGTTGATGGCGTCTCGCTCACGGTCAACCGCGGCGAAGTGGTCGGCCTGATCGGACCAAACGGCTCCGGCAAGACCACGCTGATCAACATGATCACCGGCATTTATCGCGCCGACGCCGGCCAGGTCAACCTGGCCGGCGTCGACATCACCCGCGCTGCCAGCCACGACATCGCCGCCAGCGGCATTGCGCGCACTTTCCAGAACATCAATCTGGTCGATGAAATGACGGTCCTGGACAACGTCGCGGTGGCGCGCTACCGCCACGCCGGCGGCGGCTTTCTCGCATCGTTCAAGGGCGGATTCAGCGACCCTGCCTGGCGCCTGGCGCGCGGCCAAGCCATGCATCTGCTGCAAGCCCTGGGCGTGGATGACTGCGCCGAGCGAGCGGCCGGCGACCTGGCTTATGGCTTGAAGCGACGCGTTGAAATAGCCCGTGCGCTGGCGCTCGAGCCGCGCCTCCTGCTGCTCGACGAACCCGCCGCCGGCTTGAACGAGACCGAGCAGGCCGACCTGGCAGAACGGCTGCGCGATTTCGCCCGCGCCGGCCTGGCGATTCTGGTGATCGAACACAACATGCCGTTCCTCATGCCGCTGGCCGAACGCATGGTGTGCCTGGACCATGGCGAAGTCATCGCCGCCGGCACGCCGGCCGAAATCCGCGCCAACCCGCAGGTCATCGAAGCCTATCTGGGCGCGCCCGAAGACGCCGGCGCATGAGCATGCTTCTTTCAATCCGCAACCTGGCCGCCGGCTACGGCGCCATTACCGCGCTGCACGACTTGAGCCTGGACATCGCAGCCGGCGAGGCCGTTGCCCTGGTAGGGGCCAACGGCGCCGGCAAGTCGACCCTGATCAAGTGCATCATGGGCCTGGTAAGCGCGCGTGGCGGCGAACTGACATTCGCCGGTACCGACCTCGGGCGCCAACGCATCGCGCAGCGCGCTGCGCTGGGCATCGGCTACTCGCCCGAGGGGCGACGCGTTTTTCCGGGCCTCACCGTGCACGAAAACCTGCTGGTGGCAAGCCGCGATCGCGACGGCGGCCGCGCCAAGGCGACGGAGATCTATCGCATCTTCCCGGCGCTTGAAGAAAAACGCCACTCGCTGGGCTGGTCACTTTCAGGCGGGCAGCAGCAGATGCTGGCAATCGGGCGCGCACTGATGTTGAATCCGCGCTTGCTGCTGCTGGACGAGCCCTCCCTAGGCCTCTCGCCGGTGCTGGCAACCGAGGTCCTCAATCGCGTGCGGCAGATCACCGCCAGCGGCACGGCGGTGTTGCTGGCGGAGCAGAACGTGCACAAGGCGCTGTCGGTTTCGCACCGCGCCTACGTGATCCGGCTTGGCCGCATCGTGGCCCAGGGTGAGGCGCAAGCCTTGCGCGATGATCCAACACTGCAGCAAGCCTTTCTTGGCGCCTGAGTCATGGAAACACTGAATATGTCCGTATGGAACAATAGTCGCCTTTGCCTCCTCTTCACCTGATTCAAAACTGCCGTTCGACAGTCCTGGATACAGCGACTTGTTCAGCGCTTTTTGAGCTACCGGTACCCTGGCACCACCCGTTTCGGAGAATTTCATGCAGGCTCCCGCCCCGTTCAATTTCGTGCATTCGAACCGCCGCATCATCTGCGCCTGGGACGGCGTCAGCCGCTTAGGCGATCTGGCGCGCGAAGCCGGCGCCAGGCGGCCGGCGCTGGTGATGGACGCTTTTTTCGCAGGCAGCGCCACGGCGGCGCGCGTGCAGGCCTTGTTGACTGAAGGCACCGGCAATGCCCCGGTATGCCATTTCGCGCCGCCCTACGAGCCCGATACCGTCGGCATCGAAGCCTGTGCCGCCGCGCTGGCACCCGCCAATCCGGACTTCATCGTGGCCATTGGCGGCGGCTCGGCAATGGACCTGGCCAAGGTTGCGCGCCTGTTGCTGGCCAATCCCGGCGATGCCTACGCGATATCCGGCTTCGGCAAGACCTTCAAGCCGCATGCCAGCTTGCTGGTGGCCGTACCCACCACCGCCGGCACCGGCAGTGAGGTATCGGAATCGGCCATCGCCGGGAAGACCGGTTCCGACATCAAGCTGATTTTTCGCTCGCAGGAAATGACCCCGCAAATCGCGTTGCTGGACGCGGCACTGGGTGTTTCGGCACCGCCCATGGTGACCGCCGCCTCCGGTTACGACGCGGTGACCCATGCGGTCGAGGCCTATGTCTCGAACGCCGCCTCGATCATGACCGACCCGCTGGCGCACTCGGCGATGCAACTTCTGGCGCGCTGGCTGCCGCTGGCCTGGCGTGAACCGGAAAACCAGGCGGCGCGCACCTGGTGCCTGATCGCCTCGACGCAGGCGGCGATCGCCTTCAACAGCGCCAACCTGGGGCTGGCGCACGCCATCTCGGCGCCGCTGGGGGCGCAATTGCATGTGGGTCATGGCCTGGGCAACGCGCTGGCGCTGCCGGCGGTCACCGCCTACAACGAACCGGTGCTGGGCGATAAAGGTCGCGAGATCGCGCGCATCTTCGACGCCCCCACCGCGGCTACGGCGATGTCGAAGCTGCGCCATCGACTCGATCTCGATTTAAGCCTGGACAACTATGTTCCGGACGATGCCGCGCGCGAACGCATCGCGCAGGCCGCGATGAAAAGCGGCCAGGTGCGCATGAACCCGCGCGCCGCTGGCATCGAACACATGCGCGCCATCCTCGAATCGATGCGCACCCCGACCGGCGGCAGCGAACCCATGTTGAAACTGTAGAGCCGCCATGTCGCAAACTTTCATTCCCATGAGCAACCTGCCGGCCGACGCGCAGGCGCGCATGGCCGCCATCGGCCCGGTGTGGGGCAGTAACATTCCCGGCCATGGCGATCTGGTCAAGGAAGCCTATGCCCCGCTGCACCGCGCAGCGCCAAAGGACGGCGTCGCAGTAACGCTCGATCTGCCGTACGGCGCGCACCCGCGCCAGGTGCTTGATCTCTACCAGCCGCGCACACCCAACGGCGACGTGGTGCTGTTCGTGCACGGCGGCGCCTTCGTGCGCGGCGACAAGACCATCAACGACACCATGTACGCCAACGTGCTGACCTGGTTCGCACGCCAGGGCCTGCTCGGCCTCAACGTCGAATACCGCCTGGCGCCGGAATCGGTGTACCCCGGTGGCGCTGAAGATGTCGGCGCCGCGCTCGCCTGGGCCGCCGCGCATTGCGCGCAGCATGGTGGCAACCCGGCGCGCCTGTTCCTGATCGGCCACTCCGCCGGGGGTACCCATGCGGCGACCTATGCCTACGATCCCGCAGTCGGCGCGCTCGGGCGCCATCTGGCCGGGCTGGTGCTGGTGTCGGCGCGCGTGCGTGCCGACCTGCTGCCGGAGAATCCTAACGCCGGGCCAACGAAGATTTATTTTGGCGACGACCCCGCACGTTACGAACAGCGCTCGCCGATCAACCATGCGGCCTATTCCGACCTGCCGGTGATGATAGTCAACGCCGAGTTCGAGAACCCGCTGCTCGACATCTACGGTCTGGAGCTCGCGCATCGCATCGCGCAAGCGCGCAGGCGCGCACCGCGCTACTTGCGCCTGACGCGCCACAATCACGTCTCGATCATGGCGCACTTCAATACCGACGAGGAAACCCTGGGTCGCGAGATGCTGGATTTCTTCGCCACCCTGCGCTAAAAGGAAATGCCCATGCAATCACTCTTCTGGATGCCAGCCGCCGCGCTGGCGGCAGCCCTGCTGGCAAGCGGCCCGGCATCTTCCCAGGGCGCCTATCCAAACCGGCCGCTGCGCATGGTGGTGCCGTTCCCGCCGGGCGGCCCGGCCGACGTTCTCGCGCGCACCCTGGGCAGCAAGCTGGCTGAAGCGTTGGGCCAGGCGGTGGTGATCGAAAACCGCGGTGGCGCCGGTGCCGCGATCGGCACGAAAGCGGTGGCCGATGCGGCGCCGGACGGCTACACCATCCTGCTGGGCACGGTGAGCTCGCACGCCATCAACCCGATTCTCAACCCGAAGATCGGCTACAGCCCGCTGCGCGATTTCGCCGCGGTGGGTCCGGTGGCGGCAACGCCGTTCGCGCTGGTGACCCACCCTGCGGTCGCGGCTTCGAATGTGCGTGAACTGATCGCGCTGGCCAAATCCAAACCGGGGCTGCTGGCTGCCGGCTCCGCCGGCAATGGCACATCGAACCATCTTGCGCTCGAATTGTTCAAGACCTTGGCCGCCATCGACATCATTCACATTCCCTACAAGGGCTCGGCGCCGGCTTTGGCCGATGTGCTGTCAGGCCAGGTGCCGTTGATGTTCGATCTTGTCACCACTTCCGCCCCCTTGATCAGGGCCGGCACGCTCAGGGCGCTGGCGGTGACCTCGCGCACGCGCTTAGGCAGCCTGCCCAATGTGCCGACCATGATCGAAGCCGGCGTCGCCGGATTCGAGGTGAGCGCATGGTTTGGCCTGTTCGCACCAGCCGCCACACCGGCAGCGGTGGTGGTGCGCCTGAACAGCGAACTGGCCAACGTGTTGCAGCAGGCCGACACCAAGGAACGGCTGGCCACCCTGGGCGCGGACCCGATGGCCGGGTCTCCGGAGCAGTTCGCCGCCTTTGTGCGCGACGAGAATCAGCGCTGGGCGGGTGTGGTCAAGGCTTCGGGCATGAAAATCGACTGAGCGAGAAAAGCGGAGCCGCGCCAGCTTGCGGGTCTCCGGGATTGAGGCGCCATAAGCGTCACACAGCCGTGACATTGAATAGATCGCAGAGCAGATCGACCTGCCGCCGCTTGAGCTTCTCCGGCCGCAGCTTGAGAAGCCCACTGGGCTCGAAGATGGTGTATGCAAAACCAATGTTCATCTGCCGCGACACGTAGCGGATTGCGTCCCAGCGCGGGCTCGCCTGGTGAATCGCTTGTGCCCAAGCCTGGCTGGTCGTGTAGTCGGCGGATGCACTAGCCGCAGGCGGTATCAAGTCGAATTGACATTTGTTGACACAATGGGCTTGAAGTGGAGCGCGGAGGCGCAGAGACTGTGTCCGACCTATCCAACAGGGGATTACGCCATGAACAACAAATTTTTCGGGCCGGCGGTTGCCGGGTGCGTGTTTGTGCTCGGGCTCGCGGCGCCGTATGCGCAGGCAGGCGTGATTCTGGGATTCGAAGGTACTTCGCAGCTTGATAATTGCGCGCTCGGCAACTGCTTCCGTCCACCGGACACCATGGGTGCGATCGGCACCACCCAGTTCATGGAGACAAGCAACGGCAGTATCACCGTCTACGACAGGACCAACGGCGTCGTGCAGTCGCGGATCGATTTCAACCAGTTCTGGCTAAGCGCGGGCCAGACCGGTAGCGCCGGTGACCAGCGCGTGCTGTTCGACCACTACACCGACCGCTGGATCGCAGCCGGCTTCGGTGCGACAACGGACAAGATCAACATTGCGATCTCCGACACGTCCAACGCGCTGGGCGCCTGGAAGTCGACCACATTCCAGGGTGTAGCCAGCGGCGGCACAGCGGACTACCCGACGCTCGCGATCGACAACAAGGGTGTCTACATCGGCACCAACAATTTCA
>JAYTDE010000224.1:0-4642 GCA_043736195.1 Burkholderiales bacterium
GCGATCGCCTCTTGCACCAACACGGGATTGACTGCGGTTGGTAGTGGCGGCAGCACGGGTGGCCGTACATGCGTGGTGTCGCCATCGAGTGCGCGAATCAAAAATTCCATGTGTCCATTCTGCAAATTGACGTAGTCCTGCATCTGTTGCTGTTCGGCGCGCCGCAGGTAGGTGAGGCGCTGCGCGCGATTCCAAAAACTAGCGTCCAATCGGGCTGCGGTGAGCTGCCATTTTGTGCCGTCCTTGGCGATCGGCGCGGGCGATTCGAGGGCGAGGAGATCGATGGCTTTTTGGATTCGGCCACGGCTCAGGTTGATCAGACCTTCGATCTCGGGAACCGAAAGGCCGTTGGGATGGTCTTCCAGGGTGCCCAGCAATCTGGCCACTTCGTCCTGGGTGGGAAAAGCCGTTTGGATGAACCAGGCGTTGATGTCGTTTTCTTCCTCGCCACTCAGCAAAACCCCATACGCCGCAACCAATGCCCGACCGGCGCGCCCGACCTGCTGGTAGTAGGCGACCACCGAACCCGGCGTCTGGAAGTGGATGACGAAGGCCAAATCCGGTTTGTCGTAGCCCATGCCCAGCGCGGTCGTCGCTACCAGGGCCTTGACCTCATTATTGAGCAGCGCTTGTTCGAGTTCTTCACGGCGGTCACCCGTCTCACCGGTATAGGCTTCGACGTTCACACCCTTGGTTCGCAACCATTCCGCGACCTGGTTCGCGTCGCGCACGGTGAGGGCGTAGATGATGCCGTGACCGGGGGAGCGCCGGAACCCGCTCGGCCAGCCACGCCATACGCTCGGCTTGGCTACGAATGCGGATAGTCTGCAAGGCCAGGGAATCACGGTTCAGTTCGCCGCGCGAGACATGCAATTCTGGGCCGAGCACCGTTTGCAGGTCTTCCATCACCCGGTTGTTGGCGGTTGCGGTGGTGGCCAGCAGGCGCAAATTGGGTGGCAGGGTGCGAACGATCCGTTCCAGCAGGCGGTAGTGCGGGCGGAAGTCATGGCCCCAGTCCGAGATGCAATGGGCCTCGTCGATCACCAAGAGCGAGATGCGCGGAGCGATATTCACCATCACCTGGTCGCGAAAGCGCTCATTCGCCAGGCGCTCCGGCGAGATCAACAGAATGTCGACTTCATCTCGATTCAACCTGGCCTCGACATTGGTCCAGGCGTCTTGATTGTCTGAATTGATCGTCGCCGCGCGCACGCCCATGCGCAGGGCGGCAGCGATCTGGTTGCGCATCAGGGCCAACAATGGCGACACCAACAGCGCCGGGCCATTGCCTGCTTCTCGCAACAGCTTGGTTGCGATGAAGTACACGAAGCTCTTGCCCCAGCCGGTTTTCTGCACCACCAACAGACGCCCGCGCGCTTCGACCAAATGTTGAATGGCGTTTTCCTGGTCGTCGCGAAATGCCGCGTCCGGCCGCCCCGTTCCGATTCGGAGCAGTTCGAGGGCACGTTGCGGGTCGTAGGCCATGGGTGCAAACGGGCCGGTCAGTCGCCGTCGATCACGAAGGAGACGTCGATCTCGGCATAGTGAGCGCCTTGCACCTTGAGGGAATAAAGATCACGAATGATCTGCTCCAAACCTTCCGTCGAGGCGACTTTCTTCGGCAGCCTGACCTCTTTGCTGAGTTTCGAGGGGCCACCGCCAAATTTCTTGCGCTCTTCCTCGACGGCCAAGCGACGGCGCTCCTGGCCTTCGCGCTGAATCGAGCGCTTTAGGCCATCGATGGTGGTGTTGATGTCGAAATCGCGCGCCAACAGCCTGCGCAGGCCGTCAAGATCGTGCGATGCGGTGAAGATCAGCCCATCCAGCCGCGTCATGACATTACCGCGCTCTTCCTGCGTCATGCCCTCCCAATCCGGTAGGCGCTGCAAGTCTTCCACACTCTCCTTCACACGCACCGTTTGCTGCTCGGCAACCTTGATTGCCGCATCGCGCACCCGCGCCTTGATGTCGGTGAGCTGGGTGCTGAACTCGGTGACATGCTGAAAGAAATCGTCCTGTTTGATGCGTGCAACGAATTGGGCCAGGCCTTCTTCCACATCGTGCCGCAGATCCCCCGGTACGCCCGTGTCGGGCAGTGCTTCAATGTCGCGCCGGTGCGCTTGCAATTCCCGCAGGGTATCGTCCAGGCCGTTGTCCAGCACGCGCTTGACCTCGGTGGCCCACTTCAGGCTTTCGTAAAGCACGGACGTTTCTGCCCCCATTCGCTGCGGGGCATCGGAGGCGTCGGTGAACAATACATCGGCGATCTCCTGGTTCAAGGCGCGCGCCCGGTCGCCGCCAGCCAGCCCCAAGCCAGACAGCCTTTCGGCGAGCGGTGCGTAGTCGTGCTGAAACTTGGGAAAGTGCTGGTCTGCTGCCGGGCTGATATACGCATTGTATTTGGCGAAGGCGGTGGGCAGTGTCTTTTCGGTCACGGTCTTCAACTTCTTCGGCCGCATCACCCCAACCTCCGCCCCATGCCGCAACACTTCCATCACCAATTCCCGGTCATCGTGATACGGTAGCTCCTGCATGTAGCTGCTGTCTTTCTCGAACGTGCCCCTCTGCTGCGCATGCCAAGTCTCTTTGGCCACCGAGCGCGCCGGCGTGAACCTGAGCCTGGCCACCCTGGTCACCTTGCCGCGAAATATCCCGTAGCTGGTCTCGAAATATTCCTTTAAGTCTTCTTCCGCCACCGCGCAGTCATGGTCGTTCAGCACGTACACCTTGCGAACGGATTCGATGGAACTCTCGCCCATGGCTATCGCTACCTTTCACGCGGCAACGCCCCTCGCACCACCCCCGCCGGCTGCCCCACCGTCGGCAACCGCCCCTTGAGCTCCGCCGGCAAGCGCGCCTGCAACTGATACTCCGCCACCCCGATCGGATTGACCTTGGACTTGAGCGCGTACTCGACTTCCACGTCGTCCTTCTCCGCGCACAGGATGATGCCGATCGAGGCTTGATCGTCGGGGGCGCGTTCGCGGTCGTTCAGCAGGTTGAGGTAGAAGTCCATCTTGCCGGCATGCTCCGGCTCGAAGGCGCCGATCTTCAGGTCGAAGGCCACCAGTGCCTTGAGGAAGCGGCGGTAGAACAGCAGGTCGACGAAATACTCCTTGCGGCCGAGTGTGAGGCGGTGTTGCCGCCCGACGAAGCAGAAGCCATAGCCCAGTTCCAGGATGAACTGCTGCAAGGCGATCAATCAGCCGGTGTTCCAGTTCGCGTTCCTTGACGGCCATGCCGATGCCGAGAAACTCCAGGTTGTAGCGGCTTTTCATCATCAGGCCGGCCTGCTCGGCGAAGTGCGCGGGCAGGGCCCTGGCAAAGTTGTGGGTTTTCTTCTCCTTCACCGCGCGTTCATAGGCGCCGGCCTTCTGCTGGTTCAACAGCACATTGCGGCTCCAGCCGAATTGGGCGGTGGCGCGGAGATAGTAAAGACGCGCCTTCGGTTCCTCCAGCTTGTTCAGGATGATGAGATGCTGCCCCCAGGGAATTGCCGCGACGAGCTGTTGCAGAAATTCTTCTCGTTCGCCCGCCGTCGTCAATTCGGCGACAGGCTGTCGCCGATTTTTCGGCCCAGGCGAATCGTCAGGCATTTTGGCGACAGCCTGTCGCCAAAAGTCGGCGCCGGAATAGGCCCGCCACATCCTCTTCATGTCCCGCAGGTTGCGACCGGAGAAGCCACTCATATCCGGAAACGCGGCCCGGAGATCAGCCGCCAGACGCTCCACCACGGAGTCGCCCCAACCCGAATTGGCCTGCTTGGCGACAATGGCGCGCCCCAAATCCCAATACAGAAGAATCAAGCCGTGATTGACCGCCCGCGCCGCCGACGTCCGGGCATGCCGCACCCGCTCCTTCACTGCGGCCTGGAAGGGCGCGTAGTCGGCGAATTCCCCCTTGGCGCTGGCGCCCTTCAACGCGCGTTTCACCTCATTTGCCATCATGCCGCCCGACCACCGCCCGCGCCTGCGCCACCACCGCGCGCCGCAACTCCGCCGGCCCCAGCACCTCCACATCCGCCCCATGCCTGAGCACATCCATCACCAGTTCCCGGTCATCGTGGTACGGCAGCTCCAGCACATAGCTGCCGTCCTTCTCGAAGGCACCCTTCTGCTGCGCATGCCAGGTTTCGTTCGCCACCCAGCGCGCGCTCCGGCGTGAACCTGAGCCTGGCCACCCTGGTCGCCTTGCCGCGAAAGATCCCGTAGCTGGTCTCGAAATATTCCTTCAGATCCTTTTCCGCCACCGTCTTGGCACGGTCGTTCAGCACGTCGGCCTTGCGGATCGAATCGACCGAGAAGCTGCGCAGGTCGCAGCGCAAATGGCACCAGGCATCCACGTACCAACTACCGCGGTAGTTCACCAGGCGCTGCGGCGAGATGGTGCGGTCGGTGTCCTCCCCCGCGCCGCGCGAGAAATATGCAATCCGCATCTGCCGGCGTGACAGCACGGCGTTGGCCACCTCGGCGAACAGCGCCGGATTGGCATGCCGAGCGCCGACCTGCACCACCTTGATGCGCTTTTCCACTTGGTCGACATCATGGTCGGTGGACCCGAGCAGCGCGCGCAGACGGGTCTTGAGGGGCTCGACCTGGCCGGCCAGCAGGCCGGGCTCGATCTGCTTCAGCAATTGCTGCAT
>JAYTDE010000225.1:0-3963 GCA_043736195.1 Burkholderiales bacterium
TACTTGCAGGGTTCAATGCTTCTGGTAGTGTTCTAGTCTTGTGTCGGGATTTTATCCAGAGCGGCGCGGGCCCGGCGGATTTGTTCGAGCCACGCATGGCATCGGCTGCTAAGCTTCGGGTCCGCGCAATTCCTTCATGGCCCCATGCACTACAGCACCGCCGAAAATAATCACGGATTGCGTTTCAATCCCTTCAAGGCCCTGATCGTGCCGCGACCGATAGGCTGGATCGCGTCTCTTGGCAGCGACGGTGTGCGCAACCTCGCACCCTATAGCTACTTCAACGCGGTCAGCGATCGTCCGCCGATGGTGCTGTTTTCCTCCGCCGGGCGCAAGGATTCCCTGCGCAACATCGAGGAGACCGGTGAATTCACCTGCTCGCTGGCGAACTGGGACTTGCGTGAGCGCATGAATCTGTCATCCGCGCCGGTGGCCGCCGGAGTCGACGAATTCGAGTTGGCCGGACTCACCGCGGCGGCCTCGCGCATGGTCAAGGTACCGCGGGTAGCCGAAAGCCCTGCCGCGTTCGAGTGCCGCTACTGGAAGAGTATCGAACTGCCGCCGGCTGGTCCTGAGGGCAAGCATTCGCATACGGTGGTTTTCGGCCTGGTGGTCGGGGTTTACATCGATGACGCCTACATCCGCGACGGCCTGGTCGACACCGGCGCGATGCGGCCGCTGGCGCGTCTGGGCTACATGGATTACGCGGTGGTGTCGGCCGACAACATGTTCACATTGAACCGGCCGACCGTGTCTGCCGATGGTGCTACCGCTCAAGTCGCCGCGGGCGCCTGGGACGGGGTCTACCGCTAACCGCTGTGCGCCTGCGGCACCGACGCCCGGCTCAGCCTGCGAGCACCTGTCCAAGCCAGGTCCGGATATCGCCGATCTCTTCCATGCACAGCGAATGTTCCATCTCATAGGTATGCCACTGGACGGCATAGCCAAGCGCGCTCAGCTGGTCGCGCGACGCGGCCGCACGGTCCAGCGCGATCATCGTGTCGTCACTGCCGTGCGCCATGAAAATCGGTACATCCCGATTGGCGCTTGATGCTTCGGCGGCAACGCTTGCCGCCAGCGGCAGGTAGCTCGACAGGATCATCAGGCCGGCCAGGCGCTCGGCGTGGCGCAGGCCGGCCTGCAGCGCCACCGCGCCACCCTGCGAGAAGCCAGCCAGGACGATGCGCTTTTTCGGCATGCCGCGCGCGACTTCGCGTGCGATCAGTTGTTCACAGGCGGCCTGGCTCTCGCGCAGGCCCACAGCGTCTTCGATGCGCACCAGATCGGCCATCTTGATGTCGTACCAGGCGCGCATGCGCATGCCGCCGTTGATGGTGACCGCGCGCAGCGGCGCATGCGGGAACACGAAGCGCACGCCGCCGGCCATGCCAGGCAAGGTGTTGATGTCGAGCTCCTTGACCACCGGCACGAAATCATGGCCATCGGCGCCCAGGCCGTGCATCCAGATGACCGCGGCAGCCGGGGCCGGGCCGGTGGCGATTTCGACACATTCGAGTTCGGTGCTCATGGATTCCTTGGTGTGAGCGGCCGGCTGTCGCGCGGGCGCAGTGCGGTCTTGGGACGAAATGCCTTGCATACGCGCTCGTCGGTTTCGATGTAGGGCCCGCCGATCAGATCGATGCAATAGGGCACTGCGGCGAAGATGCCGCCTACGATGGATTTGCCGTCCGCATCTTTAAGTCCTTCGAGGGTTTCGCGAATCGACTTCGGCTGGCCCGGCAGGTTGACAATCAGTGCTCCACGGCTGCGATCGGGCGCATAGCGGATCACCGCGACCTGGCGCGAGAGGATCGCGGTGGCGACAAAACGCAGCGAAATCTGGCGCATCTGTTCGCCGAAGCCCGGCATTTCCTTGTGCGCGACCGCAAGCGTTGCTTCGGGAGTCACATCGCGCAGCGCAGGCCCTGTGCCGCCGGTGGTCAGCACCAGATCGCAGGCTTCCACATCCACCAGCTCGATCAAGGTCCGCTCGATCACCGCCTGTTCGTCCGGGATCAGGCGTTCGCAGGCCTGCCATGCGGTCAAAAGCGCGCTGTCCAGCCAGGTCTTGAGGGCGGGCAGACCTTCATCCTTGTAGACGCCGCCGGCAGCGCGGTCGCTGGCCGATACCAGGCCCACCCGCAGCGGGCGATCGAGCATGTTCACGTGGGTCCCGCCGCGCTCATTTGGCCGGACAGTCGCTTAAGCGGCGCCCGCTCATGGTCTGGTTCATGCTCATGGTCTGGCCCTGCATTTTCATCGTCATGTCCATTTGTCCGGTGTAGCTGTCGGCGCCCGCGGTCATCTGACCGTTGCCCTCCATCGTCATTTCACCGCTGCAGCGCAGCTTCCACGAAACGGTGCTGCCACTGACCTTGTAGTCGAGTTGTTCGCACTTCATTTTCGCGTCATCCATTTTCGGCACCGCGCCCTTCGGGTCTTCCAGTTGCTTGGCGGTGACGCAGGCGCGGGTGGCGAATGGCTTGGCACCGCCCATGTTGCTTTGAATCGTGGTTTCCCACAGCCCGGGGCGCATGCCGCCGGGGCCGGCCGCATGCGCCCCGGCAGTGATGGTGAAGGTGCAGGCAATCAACAAACGGGTTGGCGCTTTCATACTTCGGAATCTCCGGTTGCAGCCGGCACGGGGCGCGCGGCCATGGCCTCGCGAATCGCGCGATAGATTTCGCGGTAGTCGCGCAAGGGCTTGCTCTCCGCCCGCTCCCTGGCCGCGTTGCGCATCAGGGTGCGCATACGGGTGAGATCGGTGCCGGGAAATGTGTTGGCGAATTCGGTCAGGACGCGCGGATCTTCAAGCAATCGATCGCGCCAGCGTTCGGCCAGGTGCATCTCGGTCACTTCGGCCCTGGAGGCGCCATTGAAGCGGTCGAGTGCCTCGCGCAAGGGTGCCGGATCGATCTCGCGCATGAGCCGGCCGATGAACTGCAACTGCCGCCGCCCACCTTCATGTGCGGTGATCTTCTGATACGCCAGGATGGCTTCATGCAGGCGTTCGGGTAATCCGAGGGATGCGATGCGCTGCACCGAGAGGTCGGCGATCTCGCGGCCCAACACCTGCAGCGCGGTCATGTCGCGCTTGAGTTGCGATTTGCTGGGGCGATCGTAGACCGTCGGGGCTTCGGGCTTGGGGTCGACCAGCAGATTGGGATTGCGCATTGGCGAACGGCTTCGTTGGTGTGACGGCGGTGAGGATCGACCGGCTACGTATAATTATAGGTTCCACCGACGACTCGCGCTGTGAAAGCCACCATCAATGTCAGACGCCAACTTCTCGTTTTCCGCCACCAAACTGCGCGAGCTTGCCGCTGCCGGCCTCGACCACGCCAGGGCGAAGGGAGCCAGCGACGCCGAAATGGAGGTGTCGGAAGGGTACGGATTGTCTGTGACCGCGCGCATGGGCGAGGTTGAGAATATCGAGCACAACCGCGACAAGGGGCTCAATGTCACGGTTTACATCGGCCAGCGCAAAGGCTACGCCAGTACCTCGGATTTCTCGCCTGCAGCACTCAAGGCCAGCGTCGAGGCGGCAATCGATATCGCCAAGTACACCGCTGCCGACGACTGCGCAGGTCTGGCCGAGTCCGCGCTGATGGCGCGCTCGCCGGCCGATCCAGGGCTATTGTTTCCGTGGGACATCAAGGTGCCGGAGGCGATTGAGCTTGCGCGAAGCGTCGAGGCCACCGCCCTGCGCGTAAGCCCGATGATCCGCAACTCCGAGGGCGCCAGCGTCTCGGCCCAGCATTCGCAGTTCGTGTACGCCAATTCGCGCGGCTTCATGGGCGGCTACCCGGCGTCGCGCCACTACATTTCATGCTCGGTGATCGCCGCCAGGTCGGCGCGTGCGCGCAACGCCATGCAGCGCGACGACTGGTACAGCTCGATGCGCGACGCGGCCGACTTTCCCGATGCGCAACGCATTGGAGACTATGCCGCGCGGCGCGCCCT
>JAYTDE010000226.1:0-1848 GCA_043736195.1 Burkholderiales bacterium
AATCGCGCGACCAGATGCCCGCGACCGGTGCCACCGGGTTGCGGGCGCCGGGCAGGGCCCGCTTGCGCCAGGCAGGATCGCCCACCGCCAGCATGGCAAGCGCGAAATGCGACCAGGTGCGAGTGTCGGGCGGCGGCTGGTACAAGCCCTCGCGCAGGAACACGCCGCGCGCGATGCCGTCGGCATCTACCGTGGTGTGGATATGGCCAAGCGCGCTTGCCGCGTCGACTAGCGCGGCCACAGGCAGTTTTGCCTGAAACTCGCGTTGCCCGCCGCGCGTTGTCAGGTCCATCGTCACGGGCAATACCGCCGGCACCCGCTTCAAGGCACGGGCGAACATTTCGTCATTGGCGGTATCGGATTCGGACAGGATCAGGTCCAGGCCGATGGCCTTGGGTCGGGCTTCGCCCAAACGCTCCAGCATGCGGGCATGCACGCTGCGCGGCCACGGCCAGCGTCCGAGCGCTTCGAGACTGCGCTCGTCGATCGCGACGATCAAGGTGTCGGCGTGGCCGTCGCCGCCGTCCGCGGTCAGCAAGGTGTCGTAAAGGGTCGCGTCAGGTCGCCCCAGGCCGTTCTGCAAGCCCAGGCCCAGGCAGACCAGACAGAGCAAGACGGTCAGAACCCTCCATTCGGTGCGCGCAGCACGATGCAGGAGAGGCGTTGTGGCCATGCCAGTCGGCGGCGCGCTGCCGCCCCTTATTGCAGGAGTACCGGGCTGCCGTCGCCGGTGCGGAGATTCGCGCCACCGCTATCGAGGACCCGGTTGATCACCACAAAACGTTGCGCCGCGGTGAAAGGACCGACGAAACCATCGGCGTCGGTGGACCGTATCCGCACGTAGTAGATGCCTTGCGGCGGGCGCACGATGCTTGCCTTCGGTTCGGCCACTTGTCGCGCTTCCACCATTTGCGCGAATAATGCATCGCGGGCCACCTGAAAAACGAAAGTCTGACCTGGCTCGCCCGACCAGCTGAAGGTCAGGCCGTTGACAGTCTCCTCGGGCGGTTCCGGATTCCTGGGCGGCGGGCGCAAGCTGAACTTGCGGATGTCACCCCACGGACCCAAGTCGGCACCGCCGGCGGCGGCGCGGATGCTGCGCAGACGCCAGTAGTAGTCGCCGAACGGCAGAGGGCGCGACTCGAATTCGGTCCCTGACGCCGCTTCTTCCTGGACCACGCGCGCAAACGCCTCGTCCTCGGCGATCTGGATGCGATAGCTCGCGGCTTGCGGATTGGTGGCCCAGGCGAATGAAGCGGCGGTCGCGCGTAGCGTGCCATTGGGCGCCGGCAGCGAAGCCAGCGGCGGCTCGGGGCGTGCCTTCAGGCGAAACTGGAATACCGCATCGCGGCCCTCCAGGCCCAGGGCGTCAAGAGAGCGCGCACGCAGGAAGTATTCGCCGTCGGGCAAATCACCGAACTTGATTTCCGGAGTGGTGAACGCGCCTTCAGCGATGCCCTGACGAAATTCTCGATCGGTGGCGATCTGTGCGCGGTAGTGGTTGGCGCCTGGAACGCCGGGAAAGCGGAAGCGCGCGACCAGGCGCTCCTGCAACGCGTCACCGGCATCCAGTTGCGGCGCCGGCAACAGCGCCGTCGCCGGGCGTGGCTTGCCGTTGTCGTCGGTGACCGAGCCGTAGCCGGCGGTCACACTGACGGGGGCCTCGCCCGCGCTGGCGCCGCTGGCCACGAAGGAGACCGCACCTTCGATGACTTCGGTTTGCGCGCGCGCTTTCGCGTCGGCGCTGGCAGCCGCGGCGGCGACCCTGAAGCGGGTGCCGCGCACACCGGCAATCGCCAGGTCGGTCTGCACTTCGAAGCGCGACTGGCCGTTCAACTTGTTCACCAG
>JAYTDE010000227.1:0-1949 GCA_043736195.1 Burkholderiales bacterium
TATCGCGCGAAGAACGGCTGGTCGGTGGCCGATCACCGTAATCGCCTGGCCAATCTTGGCGCACGCTTCAGTCAGGTCGCGGCCGACAACCCGCACGCCTGGCAGCGCAAGCCGGTCGCAGCCGCGACGATTCGCGCTGCGTCCGAGCGCAATCCGATGCAGGCGTTCCCCTATACCCGGCTGCATTGCTCGACCTGGAATGTCGACCAGGCGGCAGCCCTGCTGTTTTGCTCCGCCGCGCGCGCGCAAGCGCTCGGCATTGCACGCAGCAGCTGGATCTTTCCGGTGGCCAGCACCGAATCGAATCACATGGTGGCGGTGTCCGCGCGCGCCGACCTGGCGGATTGCCCGGGTGCGCGTATCGCCGGCCGCGCGGCGCTCGAGGCGGGTGCGCTCGATCCCGAGCATCTCGATCTGGTGGAGCTTTACAGCTGCTTCCCGATCGCGGTCGAAGCCTATGCGGCCGCGCTCGGCTTGCCGCTCGAGCGCGCGTTGACGATCACCGGCGGCATGGCGTTTGCAGGCGGCCCGTACAACAACTATGTGCTGCAGGCCACCTGCCGGGCCGCGGAACTGCTGCGCGAAGGGCGCGGCCGCAATGCGCTGGTGTCGAGTGTGTCTGGCGTGCTGACCAAGCAGGGCTTCGGCCTGTGGTCGGTGGATCCGGCGCCAAGCGGTTTCGTCAACGCCGACTTGAGTGACGCGGTGGCGCGTGAACAGCGCGTGCTTGAAGTCGACGAGGATTTCAGCGGGCAGGCAGTCGTTGCAGGCCATACGGTGCTGCACGGCCGCGGCCAGGCGCCGCGCGCGCTGGCGCTGGTCGACACACCGGACATGCGGCGCGCACTGGTGGAAAGCGATGATGCGGCGCTGATCTCCCGTTTGCAGGAAGAAGAATATGTCGGTCGGCAGGTGCGGATCGAACATAACCGGTGGCTTGCGTGAACCCCCTCACTGAAAAAGACCCAGTGATCGTGGCCGACGACATCTGCGGCATGGCGCTGGTGCGCCGCCTGGCGGCGATGCTCGATCGCGACCCCGGGTCCTTGAGCGAGGGCGACCCCTTGCCGCGCGGCTGGCATCCGACCATGTTCAATCCACCCACCCGGCAGTCGCACCTGCGTCACGATGGCGCCGCCGATCTCGGCGTGACGCTGCCGGACATCGGCTTGCCGCGCCTGATGCTGGGCGGGCGACAGAACCGCTTCACCGGCGACATTCCGATCGGTGCGCGGGTACGGCGCGAGTCGCGCCAGGGCGGCGTGCAGATGAAGGAAGGGCGTTCCGGGCGCTTTGCCTTAGTCAAGGTCGAGCACCGCATATTCGTGGCAGGCAGTGCCCTGCCGGCTGTGGTCGAAACGCAGGATTATGTGTTGCGCGAAGCGGCGGGTGCTGCGGATACCAAACTTGCCGCCGCGGCCGCTTCGACGCCGGCTGCCGCCGCCGGCGTGCAGAAAGCAGCCGATGCCACCCGCGTCTTGCTGCCCGATGAGCAATTGCTGTTTCGCTATTCGGCGATTACCGATAACCCGCACCGCATCCACTATGACCAGCCTTACGCGACCGGGGTAGAAGGCTATCCCGCGCTGGTGATCAATGGCAGCATTCCCGGCATGTTTCTGCTCGAACTGTTTCGCGCGACTGTCGGGCGCGAGCCGGTGGCGGTGGCGTCGCGCAACCTCGCGCCGATGTTCTGCGGCGTGCCTTTGCAGCTGAACCTGCGCCAGGACGGCGCGGCATGGCGCCTGTGGGCGCAGGATCCAAAGGGAAACACAAGTTATGAAGCGCGTGTCGAATGAAACGTCGGGTGCGCACAACACAAGGAGACCCAAGCATGTTGAAAATATCGAAACCAGGATTGCCCGCGCGCATGCAAAGGTGTGCGCTCGCAGCTTGCGTGTTTACCTGCACGTTTGCGCTCGCAGCGCCGCTGGCGGCACAGGAGTTGA
>JAYTDE010000228.1:0-4946 GCA_043736195.1 Burkholderiales bacterium
CCGTCGCGCACGCGAAAGGCCAGCAGGCGGTTCGGCCCGCTGGTCCACTGCTCAAGATCGTCGATGGGCAGCACACCGCCATCGTCGAGCAGCACGCGAAAATTGGCGACGCCCAGATGGCGTATCGTCGGCGGCCCGCACAATTGCACGCGCAGGCTTGAATAGCGGCCCTCGGCCACCACCAGCAGATCGGCGGCCCCCAGCATGCGCCGCTGGTCCTGGGCCTCCACCTGCAACGCCGGCCGGCCGCCGCACGGCTCGACCGCGACGGCCGCGTGGCAGTAGTCAATGTTGCGGCCGGCCGCCTCACGACACACCCGGTACAGATCGGACCAGCGAATCCGCAGCCCATGGTCCTGCGCCACCTCCGCCAGGGGCAGCAGGTGCAGCAGCTCGCCTTCGATGGTCGAGGCACGCCATCCCTTCCAGGGCAGCGCAACCGCCTGCAGCGCCGCTGCCATGCCAGGCAAAGTCGCCTTGAGTGCCGTCAACGCGCTGGGGCCGATATTGAGCCCGTTGCCGGCCGACGCATGGTCGTCGCGATCGACCTGCTCGACGCATTCGAGTTCCAGGCCAAGCAAATCCGCCAGACCGGCGGCAATCACGCCGCCGGCCACGCCCATCCCCGCAACGACTATCCGCATGTCCTTCAACCGCGCCAAGGCGTTGATCGATGTCCCTCGCATCCAGCTTGCAAGCGGCATGCCATACCCGGCGCTTGGTTTAGGGAAACACTGAATAAGTCCGTAGGTTGAGAAAGCCGCTTCTGCAGCCAATTGAATGCAAAAGAACCACCGTTCCAACACCTGCATGCCAGGGACTTATTCAGCGTTTTCCTAGACCAATACCGGCTCGGGAATCAGTTCCACTCCAAAACGAGCGCGGATATCGGCCTGGATCGCCTGCGCCAGCGCCAGCACGTCAACCGCGGCGGCGCCGCCGCGGTTGACCAGCACCAGCGCCTGCGTCTGCGACACGGCGGCGCAGCCGAGGGAGCGGCCTTTCCATCCGGCGCGGTCGATCAGCCAACCGGCTGCCAGCTTGACCGCCCCGCCCGGTTGCGCATAGCCCACCAGATCGGGATAAAAAACCTTGAGCGCGGCGAACTTGTCGGGGGCCACCAGCGGGTTCTTGAAAAAGCTGCCGGCATTGCCCTCCACGGCTGGATCGGGCAACTTGGCACCGCGGATGGCGATCACCGCCGCGCAGACGTCGCGCGCGCTGGGCTGGCTGACGCCAAGTCTGGCGAACCAGGCACGCAGGTCGGCATAGTCGATCACCGGTGGCTTGCCCCTGGGCAGGCGCAGCGACACCTCCAGGATCACGTAGCGGTCGCGCGCCACGCCCTTGAAGATGCTGTCGCGGTAGGCGAATCCGCAGGCCTCGCGCTTGAGCGTGACCACCGTGCCGCTGTGGGTATCGAGCGCCTCAAGGCTTTCGAACACGCTGTCAAGCTCGACGCCATAGGCGCCGATGTTCTGCATTGGTGCGGCCCCCACCGTGCCGGGAATCAGCGCCAGGTTCTCCAGGCCGTTCCAGCCGGCATCAAGCGTGTGCAGCACCAGGCCATGCCAGCTTTCGCCGGCGGCGGCGCGCACGATGAAGGCGTCGGCACGCGTCTCGACAAGCGCGATGCCGCGGTTGGCCATGCGGATCACCAGGCCCGGAAAATCGCGCGTCAGGAGCAGGTTGCTGCCGCCGCCCAGCACCAGGCGCGGCCAGCCCCGGCCTGCCGCCCGGGCCACCGCGGCCGTCACTTCGGCCGCCGAGGCGCACTGCACGAAATAGCGTGCGCGCGCCTCGATACCGAAGGTATTGAAGGATTTGAGGGAAACGTTTTCCTGAAGCGTCGGCATGGTAGCCGGAGGGGTGGGACGCGGTTTTTCGCCGCGCCGATTATACGAGCCGCTCATGTCGGCCAGCTTGGCTACAATCCTTGCCGTGACGCACCCATTGCAGGAGACCTTTGATGCCCTCGTTCGATATCGTGCTTGAAGCCAACATGGTCGAAGTCAAGAATGCGCTGGAGCAGGCCAACAAGGAGATTTCCACGCGCTTTGACTTCAAGGGCTCGGACGCACGCGTCGAGCAGAAGGAACACGAGCTGACCGCCTTCGCCGACGACGAATTCAAGTTGGGCCAGGTGCGCGATGTGCTGGTGGCCAAGATGAGCAAGCGCGCGGTCGACGTGCGCTTCCTGGACATCGGCACGCCCGAGAAAATCGGCGGCGACCGCATGAAACAGGCGATCACGATCAAGAACGGCATCGAATCGGACCTGTCTAAAAAAATCGTGCGCCTGATCAAGGACAGCAAGATCAAGGTGACCGCCAGCATCCAGGGCGATTCGGTGCGGGTGACCGGCACCAAACGCGATGATCTGCAGGCGGTGATCGCGCTGGCGCGGCGAGAAATCACCGAAGTGCCGCTCACCTACCAGAATTTTCGCGACTGACATCATGGCAGGGCATGGACTTGCGGCATGGCTGACCGCGGCGCGGTGGACCGCGCGCCTGGCCGCCGGCATGGCGCTGCTGGCCGCACTGCCCGCCGCGTGGGCCGCCAGCGTCAGTGTGGTCGGACTGTTTCCGGGCAAGGCACTGGTGTCGATCAATGGCGGCGCGCCGCGCACGCTGGCCGTCGGCCAGAAAACCGCCGATGGCGTCACGCTGCTGGCCGCTGCGGCCGACAGCGCCACCTTCGACATCGGCGGCCAGCGCCGGGTGCTGCGCATGGGCGAGGCCTTTACAGCGACGGGCGGCGCCGGCGCGGCGCCTGCCAGCGCGCCTGCGGGCGGCGGCAGCGTGGCGCTGGCGCCCGACGGCGCCGGCCACTACATCACCGTGGGCGCGATCAACGAGCGCGCGGTCAAGTTCTTCGTCGATACCGGCGCCTCGCTGGTGTGGATGTCGGCCGAGGTGGCCAACCGCCTGGGAATCGACTATCGGCGCGGCGCGCAATTCACCGTCACGACCGCCGGTGGCCCCAAGCCGGCCTTCGCGGTGAAGCTGGCAAGCGTCAGGGTGGGCGGCATCACGCTGACCGATGTCGACGGTGCGGTGGGCGAGGGCGCCGGCACCGGCGAGACGGTGCTGCTGGGCATGAGCTTCCTGTCGCGCCTGTCGATGACGCGTGACGGCAACCTGATGCGCCTGTCGCGCAGCCCGGCGCTGGCGGCGAATGCCGACCAGCGCCCCAGCCTGACGCTCACGCAAGTGCGCGCCGGCATGTTCGCAACACCGGTTGCGGTGAATGGCGTGAGCCTGCCGTTCCTTATCGATACCGGCGCGACCAATGTCGCGCTGGACGTGGCGATGGCGCAAAAAATCGGCATCAACTATCAGAAGGGCACGCCCGGCATGGTCAACACCGCCAACGGTCCGGTGCGCGCCTGGCGCGTCAAGCTCGATCAGGTGAGCGCCGGACCGATCACGCTCTACAACGTGGACGCCACCGTGCTGGAGGGGCCGGGCATCGGCGTCGGCCTCCTGGGCATGAGTTTCCTGAACCGGGTGGAGATCAAGCGCGAGGGCGAGACCATGGTGCTGGTCAAGCGCTTCTAAAAGCGCGGGCGCCTCGCGACCGTTGCCGCGGCAGCCCGCGACGCACGCGGCTTGCCTGCCCCTGCCTTCAGGCAAGCAGCATTTCCGCACCGGAGTACTCGGTGGCCGGCACGATCGCACCGCCAAGCAGGCCCAGGCGCGCGCGCTCCACCGCGGCCACGGCCAGCGCGTCGACCCGCGGCGCCAGCGCCAGGCGCACCACGTCGCCCGTCTCGAGGCCGAAACTGCGATGCACGCCCATGCGCAGTGCCCCGCTCGCATGGTCGCGCGCGGCCAGTTCGATGCACATCCCGGAATCGGCAATCGCCGAAGCGATGAAAACCCCGGGTTCGCGCAAGGTCCAGTCGAACACGTTGCCGATCTGGCTGACCCCGCGTGCGCGGCAGGCTTCGATCGCACCGGCACGGCCGCCATCGATCATGGCGAACAGCACATCGGCCCCCGCATCGGCCTGTTGCAGGACCACCCGACGCGCCAGCGCGGCATCATGCTGATCGCCACAAAAGCAGGTGAGCAGGTGCACTTCGGGTCGGGTGCGCCGCACGCCGTCGGCAAACGCGGCGCGACCGTGGAGGCCCGGACGCACGCGTTCGCCAGACATGTGCGCCACCACGCCGCTGCGGGTGAAGGTGGCGGCCAGTACGCCCGCGAGGTACGCCGATTGCTCCTGCAGCGCCTCGTAGGTCGAGACATTCGGCGCCGGATGCGCGCCCTGGGTCACCACGAAGCGGCAGGCGGGAAACCGCGGCGCCACCGCCGCCACCGGGGCGTCGCCCTGGCCGCCGTGCGCGATGATCAGCTCGAAACCGCGTTCGGCTAAGGCGAAGAGGAATGCGGCGCGGTCCGCCGGCGGCTCACACCAGAACACCTCGATGCCCGACACCGCCGCCTGCGCGCGCTCTACGCCGGCAAGTCCAGCCTGGTTGAAGCCGCCCTGGCCCTCGGGGCCGAACAATACGACCGCGATGCCGGCCATCAATTCAGGCGCGCGCCGGATGCCTTGACCGCCGGCCCCCAGGCGGCGACCTGATTGGCCACGAAGGTGGTGAATTCGGCCGACGACATGGCGCGCGGCGAAATGCCCAGTTCATCGAGCTTGCGCAGCACGTCGGGCCTTTTTACGACCTCGCTCATGGCGCGATGCACCAGGTCCACCACCTCGCGCGGCAATCCGGCTGGCCCCGAGATGCCGAGGAAATTCTCGGCCGTGAGATTGGGGTAGCCGGCTTCGGTCACCGTGGGCAGGTCGGGCGCCATCGACATGCGGTCGCGCGAGGTCACCGCCAGCAGGCGCAACTGCCCGCCTTTCATGTACTGCAGGTTTTGCGGCAGGCTGTCGACCGCCACCTTGATGGTGCCGCCCAGCAGGTCGGCATGCATCGG